>JAVHWE010000584.1:0-3736 GCA_032160285.1 Micromonosporaceae bacterium
CAACCATTGGGCACCGCCGGCCGGCCAAGGCCGGCAAGTACCCCGCAGGCGGTCGCCAGCCAGCAAGTACCCGTCATATGAGCTTTACCGCCAGCGCGTAGTGGCATGCCGACGCGTGGCCCTGACCCCGGTCCATCAACGCCGGTACTTCGTCAACGCACTTCGTGCGCTCCCCCTCGGTCAGCTCGTTGGCGAACTTCGGGCAGCGTGATCGGAACCGGCAGCCGCTCGGCGGGTTGACCGGGCTGGGCACGTCACCGGTCAGGGTGATCCGCTTGCGGGACCGCTCCTTGCGCGGGTCGGGAAGCGGGATCGCCGAGATAAGGGCCTGGGTGTACGGGTGGGCGGCCTTCGTGAACAGTTGGTCCTTTGTGGCCAGTTCCACGATCCGGCCGAGGTACATGACCGCGACCCGGTCGGCGATGTGCCGCACCACCGACAGGTCGTGTGAGATGAACAGGTACGACAGCCCGAGCTCGTTCTGGAGGTCCTCCAGGAGGTTGATCACGCCGGCCTGGATCGAGACGTCCAGCGCGGACACCGGCTCGTCGAGTACCAGAGCCTTGGGGCGAAGGGCGAGCGCCCGCGCGATACCGATGCGCTGACGCTGGCCGCCGGAGAACTCGTGGGAGTACCGGTTGCCGTGCTCGGGGTTGAGGCCGACCAGGCGGAGCAGCTCCCGGACCTTGTCGCGCCCCTGGTTACCCGATCCGAGGAGCCGGTGGATCCGCAGCGGTTCGGCGATGATCTCGTTGACCGTCATCCTCGGGTCGAGCGACGCGAACGGGTCCTGGAAGACGATCTGCAGGTCGCGGCGCAGTGGGCGCATCTCCCGCGCCGATAGGTCGACCAGGTTGCGTCCCCGGTACATGATCTGGCCCGACGTGGCCGGGAGCAGCTTGAGCAGGAGCCGGCCGGTGGTCGTCTTGCCGCAGCCCGATTCGCCGACCAGGCCGAGGGTCTCGTGCGAGTTCAGGTCGAAGGTGACCCCGCAGACCGCGTGTACATCGCCGATCCGGCGGCGGATGATGCCGCGCGAGCGTACCGGGAAGTGCTTGACCAGTTCCCGGACCGAGAGGATCGGCTCCCCGCGGCCGGCGTTCACACTGGCGGAATCGGCGTCCACCACGTTGGTGGCGGTCATTGCGGCACCTCCAGATCCTGGGGGGTCAGGCTCTCGGTGTCGCCGGAGACCGTTTGGAAGAGCTGCTCGGCGGCGACACCGATGATCCGCTCGTGGAAGTGGCAGGCGGACAGGTGCGCGGCCGAGTCGGTGATCTGCAGCTCCGGCTCCTGCTCGTCGCAGATGGGCTCAGCGAGCGGACACCGGGGGGTGAACGGGCAGCCGGGCGGCAGGTTCGTCAGCGACGGCGGTGAGCCGACGATGGGGGTGAGCCGCTCACGGCCGGTCTCGTCGAGCCGGGGCAGGCTGCCGAGCAGGCCCAGGGTGTAGGGCATCCGGGGGTTGTAGAAGACGTCGTCGACGGAGCCCTTCTCGACCAGCTTCCCGGCGTACATGACGCAGATGCGGTCGGCGTGGCCGGCGATGACACCCAGGTCATGGGTGATCAGTACCAGCGCGGCGCCGGTTTCGGCCCGGGCGGCCTCCAGCGCCTCCAGTACCTGCGCCTGCACGGTCACGTCGAGCGCGGTGGTCGGCTCGTCGGCGATGATCACGTCGGGGTTGTTGGCCATCGCGATCGCGATCACGACCCGCTGCCGCATGCCGCCGGACATCTCGTGCGGATAGTTGCTCACCCGCTGCTGCGGGAACGGAATCCCTACGGTGGCCAGCAGATCGATCGCCCGGTCCAGCGCGGCGCTCTTCGACACGTCATTGTGGGCACGGATCGCCTCGGCAATCTGGAATCCCACCGTGTACACGGGGTTGAGCGACGTGAGCGGGTCCTGGAAGATCATCGCGATCTTGTTGCCCCGCAGGCGGGTGTAGTCAGCTTCGCTGCGGCCGACGAGTTCCTCGCCCCGGAACCGTACCGATCCCTTGACCTGCGCCGTCTTCGGTAACAGGCCGAGGATGGCGAGCGAGGTGACCGACTTGCCCGATCCGGACTCGCCGACGATGCCGAGCGCCTCGCCGCCCCGCAGTTGGTAGCTGACCCCGCGGACGGCCTGTACGACGCCGTCGTCGGTGGGGAACTCCACGGTGAGGTTGTCGACGTCGAGGACCACGTCGGTTTCGCTGGCCGGTCGCCCCAGCGTGATATCGCGCGACTGGGTCATCGGCGTTGCCTCGTCTGTCGTGGGTCGAGCGCGTCGCGCAGACCGTCACCGACGAAGTTGATCGTCAGTGCGATGAGAATGATGAACAGACCGGGGAAGTAGAACAACCACGGTCGGGTGGTGACCGCCGACTGCGCGTCGGTGATCAGCAGCCCGAGCGAGGTATCGGGCGCCCGCACGCCGAAGCCGATGTACGACAGCGCGGTCTCCGCGAGGATGCCGCCGGCGATCAGGAGCGTGGCGTTGACGATGATGACCGCGAACGCGTTCGGTATCAGGTGACGCAGGATGATCCGGCTGTCCGAGGCACCCAGAGCGCGGGCCGCCTCGATGAACTCCTGCTCACGCAGCGACAGCACGACGCCGCGGATCACCCGAGCCACGTACGGGGCGCTCAGGCCGCCCAGGATCAGCGCGATCGACAACCAGGTACCGCCGCTGGTGTTGCCGAGCGCCGCGGCGAGCGCGATGGCCGGGATGGTCAGGAACAGGTCGGCAACCCGCATCAGCGCGGAGTCGACGAAGCCGCGGTAGTACCCGGAGATGCCGCCCCACAGGACGCCGGCGATCGATGCGACGAGGGCGATCGCGAGCGCGACCTTCACCGACTGCTGTAGCCCACGCAGCACCTGGGCGAACGCGTCGTGCCCGAGCCCGTCGGTGCCGAACGGGTGCTTCAGCGACGGCGGCTGTGAGTTGTCCGGCGTGATGTCGGTGAACTTGTACTTCCACACCAACGGCCCGACGAAGGCCAGCAGGACGATCAGCACGAAAATGACCAGGCTGACCACGGCCAGCCGGTGGCGCATGAAGCGTCGCGCGGATTGCTGGAGTTGGCTGCGCTCCTCGACCGTGAACTCGCGGTCGTTGCGCGTTGGGGGTGGCGACGATTCGGCTGTGCCCGCCGTCGTCATCGAGGTGGCACGCATCTCACTCATAGCGGATCCTCGGATCGAGCACGCCGTACAGGATGTCGGCGACCAGGTTGAACAGGATGACGATGATCGCCGAGATGAGCAGCCAGCCGGTCATCGCGTTCGCGTCGTGGTCGGTGATGGAGTTGAGGAAGAACTCGCCCATCCCGTGCCACTGGAACACCCGCTCGGTGATGACCGCACCGCCCAGCAGCGCGGCGATGTCGAGTGCGGTGACGGTGGTCAGCGGGATCAGCGCGGTACGCAGGGCGTGGCGCACCAGTACCTGCCGCGGTTTCAGCCCCTTCGCCCGAGCCAGCCGGACGTAGTCGCTGTTGAGGACCTCCAGCATGGAGGCGCGTTGGAACCGGCTCCAGGCCGCGTACCCGACCAGGCCCAGCACGATGGTCGGCAGGATCAGATGCCCGCCGACATCCTTGATATGGCCCCAGGTCGTGTCGTCGGTCAGGAAGACCGACTTGTCGCCGATGGTGAAAAAGGTCTGGTTGCCGGTGTTCTGGTTGAACGAGATGCCGGCCGACTTGAGCAGGATCGCGAACCAGAACGTCGGCATCGCCAGG
>JAVHWE010000620.1:0-6932 GCA_032160285.1 Micromonosporaceae bacterium
GGCAACCGCTCGGTGAGGTACCGCAGCATCTCGAACGAGGCCGACCCCGAACCGATGATCACGGCGGCCCGGAGCACGACCGTCGGTACGCCGCTGGCAAGCAGGATCGTGCCGACCTCGGTACGCGAGCGCAGGTGTGGTGACGAGCCGGCCGGGCCACCGAGGTACACGATGCGGCGTACGCCGGCCGCCCGCGCGGCCGTCGCCAGGTTGGCGGCATTGGTCCGGTCGACGTCGGCGAAGTCCCCCCGGCCCAGCGAGTGCACGAGGTAGTACACGACGTCGATGTCGGCCAGCGCCGCCGGCAGGGTGGCCGGATCGGCGACATCGGCGGTGACGATCTCGGCCTCGGCCGCCCACGGCACGTCCCGCAGTCGTCGTCCGTCCCGGCTGAGGCACCGGACCCGGTGTCCGGCGGCGAGCAGCCGCGGCACCAGCCGCCCCCCGACGTACCCGGTGGCCCCGGTTACCAGACATCGCATGCAAGGAGGGTCCCCTCTGGACGCCGACGACGTGGTACCGGGGTCTCCTGATCGGTCCGGCCGCTCGCCGCCTCCGTAGACTTCGCCCCATGAGCGGCATGACAGGCACTCCGCCGGTACGGCCGCCCGGTCGCATCCGGCACCGGCTCAACCATGTTCCGGCCGGGCTGTTCGGCTGTGGCGTGGGGGGCCTCGGCGCGGTCGTGGTGGCGGCCCTGACGGGCGGGACCGCCGCCGGTGTCCTCGGTGCGCTGATCGGGGTGATCGGGGTGGCGGCCAGCTATGTGCTCTCCGGGCTGGTGGTGGCCTGGGCCGATTCGATCGGTCCGCAGTTGACCCTGCCCGTCGCGCTCGGCACGTATGTGGTCAAGTTCGGCCTGCTCGGCGTCGCGCTGGTCACGTTCGCCGGCGGTAGCTGGCCGGGGCTGCGCCCGATGGCTTTCACGATCATCGCCGCGGTGGTGGGCTGGAACGTGGCCCACTTCTGGTGGATCACCCACGCCAAGATCCCGTACGTCCAGATTGAGCCGCGGTGAGCCGCGGTTCGGTGCGGTGCGTCACTCTCGCGGGTCGGCTTGCAGATTTGTGTCGCCGGCGTCTGGACTCCTGGAAAACGGAGAGTAATGTGGGCGCTCGCCGGCTCAGCCCCCCGGACCGCTAGCACACCCCCGCGTGTTGTACCCGCGGGGGTCGAGTCACGCCCGCGGATCCGCGGCTGATATGTTTCCTGAGCATGGCCGATGACCAGAAACCCAAGCGCCCCGGCGCGGAGGGGTACGGCGCTGGCTGGACAGCCCTGAGCTACCTGATCGCCGGAATCGGCATCTGGACGTTCCTCGGTTGGCTCGCCGCCCGGTGGCTCGACATCCCCATCGGAATCGGGGTCATGGTCGGCATGGTGTTGGGCGCGGGCGGAGCGATCTACCTGATCGTCAAACGTCTGGGCACGTAGCGAAGGGTGATGCAGTGGGCGGTCTGCAGGTGCTCGCCAAGGGTGATCTGCCATGGCCGCCGAGTGTCGAGGAGTTCGACTTTCCCGGCCTCGGCGGGCAGCCGTACATCAGCAAGATCACGGTACTGCTCTGGTTCGGTGTCGCCGTCGTGATCCTGTTCTTCCTGGTCGCCTACCGCCGCCCGAGGATCGTGCCGACCCGGATGCAGTGGGTCGCCGAAGCTGTTTACGGCTTCGCCCGCGACGGCGCCCGCGACATGATGGGCGCCGAGAACGGTCAGCGCTTCGCGCCGTACCTGGCCTGCCTGTTCTGCTTCGTGCTGGTCACCAACGTCTGGGGCATCATCCCGTTCGTCCAGATCTCGCCGAACTCGCACATCGCGTTCCCGGCGTTCCTGGCGGTCATGTCCTGGCTGACCTTCCTCTACCTGGGCGTCCGCAAGCACGGTTTCCTCGGCTACCTCAAGATGATCTCTGTTCCGCCGGGCACGCCCTGGTACATGCTGGGCCTGGTCGCCCCGATCGAGTTCTTCTCGACCGCGCTGGTGCGGCCCGTCACGCTGTCCGTGCGGCTGTTCGCCAACATGTTCGCCGGCCACCTGATCCTGGCGGTGTTCACGATCGGCGGCTTCGCGCTGCTGGGTTCGAGCGTCGTCTTCCTGCGGCCGGTCTCGCTCCTCGCCTGGCTACTGGCGATCATTCTGACCCTCTTCGAGTTCGTCATCGCCGCCCTGCAGGCGTACGTCTTCCTGTTACTCACCACGTTCTACTTCAGCGAATCGCTCGCTGACGGGCACTAGATCCCCCCATGCTTCGAATTGGTCCATCGCACGACGCGTGAGCATCACGCGCCAACATAGGAGGATTCCCGGAAATGAACCTCGCTGCTCCCGGAACAGGCGTCTATGGCAGCCTCGCCGCCGTCGGCTACGGTCTCGCCGCGATCGGCCCCGCGATCGGCATCGGCCTGATATTCGCGGCGTACATCCAGGCCTCCGCCCGTCAGCCCGAGTCGGCCGGGTACAACCGCACCTGGCTCATCCTCGGCTTCGCGCTGGCCGAGGCGCTTGCCCTGTTCGGCATCGCGCTCGGCTTCGTGTGGGCCGGCCAGGGCGCCAGCTGACGGGCTGCCATGTTTCTCGCTGAGGCACCCACGTTGCTGGCCGCACCAAACCCGATCCTGCCGGACTGGCGGGAGGTCGTGATCGGCCTGCCGGCGTTCCTGTTGCTGTGCTGGATCCTGATGAAGTACGTCTTCCCACGGATGGAGGAGACGTTCCGCCAGCGGGTCGACGCGATCGAGGGCGGTATCGAGCGGGCCGAGCGGGCCCAGGCCGAGGCGAACACGCTGCTTGAGCAGTACCGCCAGCAGCTCGCCGAGGCCCGCACCGAGGCGGCCCGCATCCGCGACGAGGCGCGCGCCGACGCGGTGGGCATCCGCGACGAGCTGCTCGCGCAGGCCCGGGAGGAATCGGAGCGCATCATCGCCGCGGGTCGCACCGCGCTGGCGACCGAGCGGGCGACCATCGTCCGGCAGTTGCGGGCCGAGATCGGGGACCTCGCGGTCGAACTGGCCGGCCGGATCGTGGGTGAGTCGCTCACCGACGAGGCGCGCCGTCATGGCACGGTCGAACGGTTCCTGGCCGAACTCGGCGAGGGTACCGAGCCGGCCGGCGCCAGCGGGCGGCGCTGATGTCCGCCCCGGTGTCGCGCGAGGTGTACGCCGCGGCCACCGACCGCCTGGAAGCGGCGACGGCCCAGGCCGACCCGGCCCGGCTGCAGGCGATCGGCGAGGAGATCCTGTCGGTGGCCCGGCTGGTGCGGCGCGAGCCCCGGCTGCGGCGGGCGCTGGTCGATGTCGGCCGGCCGGCGCAGGCGCGGGTCGAGCTGCTGCGCTCGCTGTTGACCGGCAAGGTCGGCGACGAGGCCCTCGCCGCACTGTCCGACCTGGTCACTGCGCGCTGGTCCCGCTCGGGTGAGCTGCTCGACGCGGTCGAGCGGTTGGGGGTGGACGCGCTGCTGGCCAGTGCCGAACGCGCCGACGCGCTGACCGACGTCGAGGACGAGCTGTTCCGGTTCGGGCAGATCGTCGCCGGCGACGAGCGGCTCGCGGCGACGCTCAGCGACTCCACCGTGGACGGTGGGCGGCGGGCCGAGCTCGCCGGCATGCTGCTGGAGGGAAAGGCGCAGCCGGCGACGGTACGGCTGGTCGAGCTGGCGTTGGTCGGCTTCGGCGGCCGGGCGTTCCACGCCGGCCTGGCCCGGCTGGTCGAGCTCGCGGCCGCCCGGCGCGACACGACGGTGGCCTATGTGGTCAGCGCGGTGGCGCCGACCGACGACGAGGAACGCCAACTCATCGACCGGTTGTCCCGTCTGTACGGCCGGAAGATATCGCTCCAGGTTGACGTCGACCCCCGGGTCATCGGCGGTATCCGGGTGCAGGTCGGCGCCGACCTCTATGACGGGACCGTGCGGCGCAGGCTTACCGAAGCCCGCGCCGCGCTCACCAGATAATCGCGAGAATCGACGGACGCCGTAATTCCTCGGGTATTTCCGAGCTGAGACTAGAGGAAGTAGAGGATGGCCGAGCTGACCATCTCCACCGACGAGATCCGCGGCGCGCTCGAGCGCTACGTCTCGTCGTACACGCCCGAGATTTCCCGTGAGGAGGTCGGCGTTGTCGCCGACGCGGGCGACGGCATCGCACACGTCGAGGGCCTGCCCTCGACGATGGCCAACGAGCTGTTGGAGTTCGGCGACGGCACGCTCGGTGTCGCCCTGAACCTCGACATCCGCGAGATCGGCGTCGTCGTCCTCGGTGACTACACCGGGATCGAGGAGGGCATACAGGTCAAGCGGACCGGCCGGGTGCTCTCGGTACCCGTCGGGGACGCCTTCCTGGGCCGGGTCGTCGACCCGCTGGGCGCGCCCATTGACGCCCTCGGCGACATCGAAAACGAGGGCTTCCGTGAGCTCGAGCTGCAGGCGCCGAACGTGATGGCGCGCCAGCCGGTCAACGAGCCGCTGCAGACCGGGATCAAGGCGATCGACGCGATGACCCCGATCGGTCGGGGCCAGCGGCAGCTGATCATCGGGGACCGCAAGACGGGCAAGACCACCGTCGCCATCGACACAATCCTCAACCAGCGCGACAACTGGCGCTCCGGTGACCCCAAGAAGCAGGTCCGCTGCATCTACGTGGCGATCGGGCAGAAGGCGTCCACCGTCTCCTCGATCCGGGCCACTTTGGAGGAGCGCGGCGCGCTGGAGTACACGACGATCGTGGCCTCCCCGGCGAGCGACCCGGCCGGCTTCAAGTACCTCGCGCCGTACACCGGTTCGGCGATCGGTCAGCACTGGATGTACGCCGGCAAGCACGTCCTGATCGTCTTCGACGACCTGTCCAAGCAGGCCGAGGCGTACCGTGCGGTGTCGCTGCTGCTGCGCCGCCCGCCGGGCCGTGAGGCGTACCCGGGTGACGTCTTCTACCTGCATTCGCGGCTGCTGGAGCGGTGCGCCAAGCTCTCCGACGAGTTGGGGGCGGGTTCGATGACCGGCCTGCCGCTGATCGAGACCAAGGCCAACGACATCTCGGCGTACATCCCGACCAACGTCATCTCCATCACCGACGGGCAGATCTTTCTCGAGTCCGACCTGTTCAACCAGGGCGTACAGCCGGCCATCAACGTCGGTACGTCGGTGTCGCGGGTCGGTGGTGCGGCGCAGGTCAAGGGCATGCGGAAGGTGTCCGGCCGGCTGCGGCTCGACCTCGCGCAGTACCGCGAGCTGGAGGCGTTCGCGGCCTTCGCGTCCGACCTCGACCGCGCCTCGCGGGCCCAGCTCGACCGCGGCGCCCGCCTGGTGGAGCTGCTCAAGCAGCCGCAGTACTCGCCGTACTCGGTGGCCGACGAGACCGTGTCGATCTGGGCCGGTACCACCGGTCAGCTCGACGACATCCCGGTCGGCGACATCCGCCGGTTCGAGACCGAGTTCCTGGAGCACCTGCGCCGCCACCGGGCCGAACTGTTGACGACGATCACCGAGACCAACGACCTCAGCGACGACGGCGTCACCGCGCTGACCGAGGAGATCACCGCGTTCAAGCAGGCCTTCCGGGCCAACGACGACGCGGTACGGGTCAACGAGGCGGACGCCAAGGCGATGGAGCACGGCGTCGAGAGCCAGGAGAAGGTCACCCGGCATGTCCGGCCGAAGTCGGCGCGGGAGTAGTCATGGCCGGTCAGATCCAGGCGCTGCGTCGGCGGGTCCGTTCGACCAAGTCCACGAAGAAGATCACCAAGGCCCAGGAGCTCGTCGCCACCAGCCGGATCGCCAAGGCGCAGGAGCGGGTACAGGCGTCCCGGCCGTACGCCGAGGCGATCACGAACGTACTGACGGCGCTCGCCAGCAATGCCAGCGTCGACCATCCGCTTCTGGTAGCGCGGGAGCGGGTGCGGCGGGCCGGCGTCCTCGTCATCACCAGCGACCGTGGCCTGTGCGGTGCCTACAACGCCAACGCGATCCGTACCGCCGAACAGCTCATCGCGCGGTTGCGCGACGACAACAAGCAGGTCGCGCTGTACGTGGTCGGCCGCAAGGGCGTCACGTACTACCGGTTCCGCAACCGCGAGATCGCCGGTAGCTGGACCGGCTTCTCCGAGCAGCCACGGTTCGACGACGCCCGCGAGATCGGGAAGAGTCTGATCGCGGCGTTCGTGGCCGGAGCCGACGATGTGGACGGCGGAGAGGGCGGCCCAGACGGCCTGCTGGGGGTGGACGAGCTGCATCTCGTGTCGACGCAGTTCCGCAGCCTGATGACCCAGACGCCGGTGGCGCGGTTCCTGGCGCCGATGCAGGTCGAAGAGCGCGAGAGCGAGGAGCACGCCCTCCTACCGGCGTACGAGTTCGAGCCGGAGCCCGAGGACCTGCTCGACGCGCTGCTGCCGAAGTACATCAACACGCGGCTGTACGCGGCGTTGATCGAGTCGGCGGCGAGCGAGTCGGCGTCCCGGCGCCGGGCGATGAAGAGCGCCACGGACAACGCGGAAGAGATGATCAAAACCTTGACCCGGCAGATGAACTCGGCCCGGCAGGCGGCGATCACCCAGGAGATCAGCGAGATCGTCGGCGGCGCGAACGCGCTGGCCGCGGCAGGAAGTGACGGAACATGACCGCTCCCACCAAAGACACCGCAGACAAAGCCGGCGAGACGGCGACCGGCCGGGTCGTCCGCGTGATCGGTCCGGTCGTCGATGTCGAGTTCCCCCGCGACGCGATGCCCGAGCTGTTCAACGCGCTGCACGTCGACCTCGTCCTCGGCGAGGACAAGATGATGCTGACGCTAGAGGTGGCACAACACATCGGCGACAACACGGTGCGCGCCATCTCGATGCAGCCGACCGACGGCCTGGTCCGCGGCGCCGAGGTGACCGACACCGGCGACGCCATCACGGTGCCCGTGGGCGACGTCACCAAGGGGCACGTCTTCAACGTCCTCG
>JAVHWE010000625.1:0-3713 GCA_032160285.1 Micromonosporaceae bacterium
CCGGTGAGCACATACTCCCGCGCGGCCAGCGCCGCCAGCCGCGGGGTGACCCGGGTCCACGCCGGCTTGAAGTCGATCACCTCGACCCCGCAGTCGAAGCCGATCGGCTCGGGCCATGCCTCGAGGCTGTCGTCGATGCCGTACCCGCCGCTTGCGTAGGTCAGGTCAAGTCCGTCCGGCCCGCTGGTCGCCGCCGGACCGGAGTCCAGCCACACCGCGAACGCGCGGTGCGGGTGACCCACCCCGAGCTGCAGACCACCGCCGGCGGCGCCAGCCGGTAGGAGGTCGATCCCGTACGGTGCACCCTCCTGCCCCCGGATCGTCGCCAGGAAGGACAGCAGGCCCTCCAGGTCGGCCAGCGACGAGATGCGGCGAGCATTGTCAGGGCCCCAGTGCAGGATGTACCTCAACGCTGTTGCTCCTTCCGGTCATCGGTGGCCGGCATGGAATCGCGGACCCGGATGACGAGGGTCGCGCCCCAGTGCTCAACGTCGCCCACGCGCCTGTCGTGCACGCGCCCCTCGACCGGACCGACGTGACTCGCAGTCATTTTGCCCAGCGGCTTCAGTCACAATGCCGCAGTCAACGTTGCTCCGCAACCGCCCCGTCAAGATTCTTTCCGGGCGCTGCCGGTGTCGCTGTGGTCCGTTGCGCGATGTGGCGAAACAACCCACGACCGGAGGCGTGGCCGGAGAGAATGTGCTCGCGGTGCGGCGATACGTGATCGACCCGTGCGGCAGACAGGATTGACGCTCGCGTTCGGTGGCAGCGCACCGGTCGGCCCGGATTGCCGGCGTCCGCGAGCCGTCGCCAGCGTCCACGAGGGGGAGAAATGGCTGACACCGACGGGTCGACGGCGGTTGACACGGACAGGGTTGACCAGGCGGACCAGCCGAATCCGACGCCCCGGGCGGTTCAGGTCGACGGGGTGCATTTTCTCAAACCCGACAGCGCCCTCGTGCGTACCGCGCTCGACCTGCTGGCGACCCATGTGGCTGACCCGGCGGGGGAGTGTGTGCACTGCGGGGTGCGGTATCCGTGCGCCACTGTGCAGCATGCCCGCCAGGTGGTGAACGCCGGTGGAGTCGCCCGGGCCCCGGTGGACGACGGCTGGCCGGACGAGCCCGCCGGGGTGCCCGCCACCGGGCCGGCGCCCACCGGGCCGGCGCCCGCCGGGCAGGCGACCCCCGGAGTTGCGCCCGCCGGTGCGGAGGGCGGCGTCGACAGCTCCAACGGGGCCGCCGCCGGGGAGGCCCTGGCGGGTTAGCCGCGGCGCCGCTACGTCCGCCCGAGCTGTGAGGTGGCTGAGGCCAATCCGTTGACAGCGCCTTCACAGCGCGGATGGCGTCGGTTCCCAGTCGGGCGATCCACCATGGAGGTGCGGCAACCGCCGCGCGAGCAAGGAGCGGTGCAGATGACCGATCACCCTGAGTCCGACCACCCGGGCACCCCCGACAACACACCGACCCAGCAGACCCCGGCGATCCCGTCAGCGCAGTCGGCCCCACCGCCCGCCCCCGTCCCACCGCCCTCGCCAGTCACGCCAGCGCAACCGGACCAGCCGGCACCGCCTGGGCACCCGGGGCAGCCGTCCGACCCGGAAGAGTCAGCCGCGTCGGCACGGACTGTCCCGCCGACCGGCGGGGCGTCCGGGGGACTGCCGCATCCCGAGCCGGTGCCGGGGCCGGGCCAGCCGGTTTACCCGACGGGACACCAGCAACCGGAAACCTCCTATGTGCCGCCCGGTACGGCCTATGCGCCGCCGCCCGGTACCGCCCATGCGCCGCCGGGCACGGCTTATGCGCCGCCGGGCACGGCTTATGCGGTCCCCGGCACCGCGCCGGGCACCGCCTACGCGGCACCGGATACGCCGCCGGGCCGCCGGTGGTGGCGACGGCGATCCGGCCGCCGTGGCTGGGCTGGCCCGGGACCAGTTCCGTTCCTGGCCGTCGGGCTGGTTGCGCTGCTGCTCGGCTGCGTGCTCGGTGCCGGCGTCATGGCCGCCTTCGACCGCTCCGGGCACGGCGATCGATTCGGCAACGGGCCCGGCGGACCGGGCCACTCCTGGCGTGACGGCGGACCCGGCCGACCGCCGGGCAATGGCGACGGCGGGCCGTTCGGGCGTTGACCATCGCGGCGATTTGGTCGATGTAATCGGGTACCGGGCGGTCCCGGTGGGCTGTCCGTTACCGGTGTCGGCGGGCGCGGTTGAAACATCGGGACAGCGGGGCCGACTCCGGAGAGGATTGGGCCGACTCGGCTGCGGAGGAGATGGGGTGCCGACCGGGCGGCGGGATAGCTAGGCTCGTCGATGCGGTCGAGAACGGCCGTCGCCGAGCCGACCGGTCGAGCCGCACCGGTCACCGTACGTGGGGGAGCCATCGCCGTGAATGCCCCGGCCGTTCTCGCCGGGCAGGCAGAAGCCATGCCCGCGGTGGCTGTCGCATCCTGGCTCCAACTGATCGGTGTGTCCAGTGCGGTCCTGGGTGTCGTCGGCGTCGTCGCCTGGTGGCAACACCGCCGGATGTCCGCCGGTCCGCGGCCGGCCTACCGGTTCACCCCCGACCACGTCGTCGCGCTGCTCGCGGACGCCGACGCTCTCGGCCGGTGGGCCCTGTCGGCGGCGGCAGCCGCGGCTGACGCCGAGTGGGCGCTGATCGCGGCGCGCGTCGAGTGTCAGGTCGCCCAGGAGGCTCGCGAGACCGCCTGGAACGAGTACGACCTGGCCCAGCGCGCGTACATGAGGGGGCTGCATGGGGGTCCGGTCGGCGATGAACCGTGGCAGGTGATCAACGTCAGCGGAGCGTGGCCGGTGCTGACGGCGGTCGCCGATTCGCCGGCCGCACCGGCCACGCCGCCGGCTGGGGCGCTGGCCGGATCGCCAGGTGGGGCGCTGGCCGCGCCGCGGGCTGGGGCGCTGGCCGGGCTGCCGGTTCGGTCGGCGCTCGCACAGGTACCCACCGGGACCGGGACTGCCACGGCGCCGCCGGGGCCGTTGTCCGTGGACGTGTCCCGGGCCGCGTTCGCGGCGTACCGGCGCGGTGACATCTCGGTCGACGAGCTCCGGGCGGTGTTCGTGTGGTCCAGCGGCTGGGACAGCGAGCTCGAGCGGCGGGAGCGTGCGGTGCTGCGCGGGCGCGTGGTGGAACGCGACGCGCACCGTCGCTACGACGCGGCCGCCGCCGCCGAACGCGTCGCCTATCGCGGACTGGACATCGCGGACGCCGCCGCCCGGGCGTGGGCGGACGAGGCCGCGGTAGCGGCCGCCGAGGCCCAGGCCGCGCGGGTGTTCGCTGACGAATGCCGGCGGCACACGGTGCGTCGTCGTCGACTCCGCCGTTGACCGCGATGCGTCGCGGTGACAGCGACCGATATCGCCAGAGACGCGACCGATATCACCAGACACGACTGACGGGCCGGAACCTCCGGTTCGGGACCTAAACCGTCAAGCCGGGGACGCGTACACACCGCGTCTCCGGCTTTAACCGAGCCGATGGGGAATTCGGCGGGAGAACGCATCCGGGTAAGCCAGCGGACCGGAGCCCGCAGACCATGCGGACGATTCCACCGGGCGGTGCCGACGCATCGCGGCGGTGGGGGGGTGTGCGTGCGGACAGCGAAGCGTGCGGGTTTCAGCCGACGGTGATTCTGATGCATTCGGGGCCGCCCGGCATGCCGACCGACGGGTTCGGCACGCCTCGAACGCGGTTGCG
>JAVHWE010000636.1:0-4910 GCA_032160285.1 Micromonosporaceae bacterium
CCGGCCCGGACCCGGGTGCTGCGCGGCTACGACCCGGCCGTCGACGCCGCCGTACGCCCCATCGACAACGGCAACCGCGACGACGAACTGGCCCGCACCCTCTCAGAGCTGCGGCTGGTCAAGGACGAGTGGGAGATCGCCCAGTTGCAGGACGCGGTCGACGCCACCGCGCGCGGGTTCGCCGACGTGGCGCGGGTGCTCCCGGCCGACCGCCCGGTCAGCGAACGGCTCCTGGAGGGCGTGTTCCGACTGCGGGCCCGCCACGACGGCAACGACGTCGGGTACACGGCGATCATCGGCGGTGGGCGGCACGGCGCGATCCTGCACTGGACCCGCAACGACGGCCGGACCGAGCCCGGTGAGCTGCTGCTGATGGACATGGGCGTGGAGAACCGCAACCTGTACACCGCCGACGTCACCCGGACCGTGCCGGTGAGCGGGGAGTTCAGCCCGCTGCAACGGCAGGTCTACGACATCGTGTACGCCGCGCAGCAGGCCGGCATCGACGCCGTCACGCCCGGGGTGAAATTCGACGACGTCCATCAGACCTGCATGCGGGCGCTCGCCGAGGGCCTGGCCGAGCTCGGCGTGCTGCCGATGAGCGTGGACGAGGCGATGGATAAGGACACCATCGCGTACCGCCGGTGGTCGCTGCACGGCTTCGGCCACATGCTCGGCATGGACGTGCACGACTGCGCCCGGGCCAGCAAGCAGCGCTACCGCGAAGGCACGCTGGCCGAGGGGTACGTGCTCACGGTCGAGCCCGGCCTGTACTTCCAGCCCGACGACGAGCTGGTACCGGCCGAGCTTCGCGGCATCGGCATCCGCATCGAGGACGACGTCCTGGTCACCCGGTCCGGCGCCCGTAACCTGTCGGCGGCCCTTCCCCGTACCGCCACCGAGGTCGAGTCCTGGCTCGCCACCAATCGTCAGGACGGCCCCCGCCTACCGTCGTAGCCGCCGCAACCTCCTCACCGTGGCAGATGCGGACCCAGCAGGGTCCGGTCGGCCGCGGACAGGCGGTCGCTGGCGGTGTTCAACTGGTGCCAGTACGGGTACAGCAGCGGCATCGCGCTGACCTCGTCGAGTCGGCGCCGGTCATCGTCGGTGAGGACCAGGTCGGCGGCGGCCAGATTGTCGGCGAGCTGCTCGACGGTACGGGCGCCGATGATCAGCGAGGTGACCGCCGGCCGGCCGAGCAGCCAGGCCAGCGCCACCTGGGCCGCCGACACGCCGTGGTCCTCGCCGATCGACACCAGCACCTCGACCGTGTCGTAGAGCTTCTCCCGGTCGTACACGGGTGGTTCGTTCCAGTCGGTGAGCTGACGCGAGCCGGCCGGGGCTTCGGTGTCGCGGCGGTACTTGCCGGACAGCAGCCCACCGGCGAGCGGACTCCACACCAGCACCCCGAGACCGGCGTCCACGGCGGCCGGGATCAGCTCGTACTCGGCGTCGCGGCCCTGCAACGAGTAATAGATCTGCTCGCTGACGAACCGGGGCAGGCCGGTACGGGCGGACTCGCCGAGCGCCTTCATCAGTTGCCAGCCGGCGTAGTTGGACAGCCCGACGTAGCGCACCTTGCCGGCGCGTACCAGCAGGTCGAGCGCCTCCAGGGTCTCCTCGATCGGGGTCAGCCCGTCCCACTCGTGCAGCTGGTACAGGTCGATGTGGTCGGTGTCGAGCCGGCGCAGGCTGGCCTCGCAGCCGGCGACCACATGATGGCGCGACAGCCCGGCGTCGTTGGGTCCGGTACCCATCGGGAAGCGCACCTTGGTCGCGAGAAGCACCTCGTCGCGGCGGCCCTTCAGGACCTCGCCGACGATCTCCTCGGACGCGCCGGCGGAGTACACGTCGGCGGTGTCGATGAGGTTGACCCCGGCGTCGAGGCACCGGTCGACCTGACGACGGGCGTCGTCGACGCCGGTGGAGCCGACATTGGCGAAGTTGCCCTTCCCGCCGAACGTCATGGTGCCCATGGTCAGTACGGAGATGTGTAGGCCGGAGCGGCCCAGCGCTCGATATTCCACGCTTTTCACCCTACGGGCTGAGGCACGCCGTCACCGCTTCCGGGCGAACCACACCTCCTCGACCGGCCACCGCCGACCCCACTGGGCGGTGACGAAGTCGTAGGTGGACTCCACGCCGTCCGGCGCGTACACCTCGATCATGTCCTCGATGTCGAACCCGCTCGAGCGCAGTAGCCGCACCCATTCGCCGTGCGGGAGGTGGAACTCGACGCCGGGGTCGGACTCCCACGACATCCGGTGCAGTCCGCGTAGCGGGCGCAGCAGCCGGTCGCCGGCGACGCCCACGTCGGGTTCGCACAGCATCAGCAGTGTCGAGTTGCACAGAAACACCAGCCGCCCGCCGGGGCGCAGCAGCCGGGCCGCCTCGGGCACCCAGCGGAACGGGTCACACCAGATGCTCGCGCCGTACTCGCTGATCGCCAGGTCGAACGTGGCGGCGGCCAGCGGTACCCGCTCCGCGTCGGCCTGGATCAGCGGGAAGGTCAGGCGGAACTCGCTCCGCATCGCCCGCGCGGTCGCGAGCTGGCGTGACGAGTTGTCCAACCCGACCGGCCGGGCCCCGCGTCGGGCCGCCCACGCCGACACGTAACCGGTGCCGCAGCCCAGTTCGACCACGTCGACCCCGGCCAGCTCCGGCGGGAACATCGGCAGCTCCGACTGCGCGATGCGGAAGATTCCCCAGCTCGGTTCGGCGGCCCAGGTGTCGCGCGCCCGCCGGGCGTAGTCGGGCGCCCGCCCGTCCCAGTACCCGCGGTTGCTCACCACATGATCGGTCACGTCGTCCACTCTGCCGCACCACGATGCCGCACGAACACCTCGACGGTGCGCCCCGGCCACCGTCCCTGCCCACCTTGCGCCCGCTAACAGTACGAGCGTACGGTTTAGCTGTCGCGGGTCGAAGGGTTGCCTTACCGCTCCGGCCCGCCCCGACTGGGGCAGACTTCATCCGACGACCCAGACACCCGAGGAGTACGACGTGGCCAGCCTCGACTCGTTCGGCGCCCGCAGCCAGCTGAGCGCCGGTGACGCCAGCTACACGATCCACCGGATCGACACCGTGGACGGCTCCGGGCGGCTGCCGTACAGCCTGAAGATCCTGCTGGAGAACCTCCTGCGGACCGAGGACGGCGCGAACATCACCGCCGATCACATCCGGGCGCTCGGTTCGTGGGACCCCACCGCCGACCCGAGCGTGGAGATCCAGTTCACCCCGGCCCGGGTACTGATGCAGGACTTCACCGGCGTGCCGTGCGTGGTGGACCTCGCCACCATGCGGGAGGCCGTCCGCGATCTCGGCGGCGACGCCACCAGGGTCAACCCGCTGGCCCCCGCCGAACTGGTCATCGACCACTCCGTGATCGCCGACCTGTTCGGCCGCGAGGACGCGTTCGCCCGCAACGTCGACCTGGAGTACACCCGAAACCGGGAGCGCTACCAGTTCCTGCGCTGGGGCCAGACCGCGTTCAACCAGTTCAAGGTGGTCCCCCCGGGTACCGGCATCGTGCACCAGGTCAACATCGAGTACCTGGCCCGGGTGGTGTTCGACTCGGACGGCGTCGCCTACCCGGATACCGTGGTCGGCACCGACTCCCACACCACCATGGTCAACGGTCTCGGCGTGGTCGGCTGGGGCGTCGGCGGCATCGAGGCCGAAGCCGCGATGCTCGGCCAGCCGGTGAGCATGCTCATCCCCCGGGTGGTCGGCTTCAAGCTGCACGGCGAGATGCCCGAGGGGACCACCGCGACCGACCTGGTTCTCGTCATCACCGAGATGCTGCGCAAGCACGGCGTGGTCGGCAAGTTCGTCGAGTTCTACGGGCCCGGCGTGGCGGCGGTGCCGCTCGCCAACCGGGCCACCATCGGCAACATGAGCCCCGAGTACGGTTCGACCATCGCGATCTTCCCGATCGACGACGAGACCGTCCGGTACCTGCGGCTGACCGGCCGCGACGAGCAGCAGATCGCGCTGGTCGAGGCGTACGCGAAGACGCAGGGGCTGTGGCACGACCCGGCCGCCGAGCCGGTGTACTCCGAGACCCTCGAACTCGACCTCGCCACCGTCGAACCGTCGCTCGCCGGCCCGAAGCGCCCCCAGGACCGGGTGCCGCTGACCCGCGCCAAGGCGATGTTCCGGGACGCGCTGACCGCCTACGCCGGTCCCGGCTGCGGGCCCGCCGACAAGGCCAGCGCGGAGTCCTTTCCGGCCAGCGACTCGCCCACCAACACGGTGTCCGACCCGGCCGACGCCCCGCGCGAACCGGCGTCGGCGGCAGCGGGCGACACCGGACGGATCAGCCGACCGGTGACGGTGAGCCGCGACGACGGCACCGAGCTCGAACTCGACCACGGCGCGGTCGTGATCGCCGCGATCACGTCCTGTACCAACACGTCCAACCCGCAGGTGATGCTGGGCGCCGCGCTGCTGGCACGCAACGCCGTCGACCGGGGCCTGGCCAGCAAGCCCTGGGTCAAGACCACGCTCGCGCCCGGTTCGAAGGTGGTCATGGACTACTACGCCCGGGCCGGGCTCACGCCGTACCTCGACAAGCTCGGCTTCAACCTGGTCGGCTACGGCTGCACCACCTGCATCGGCAACTCGGGCCCGCTGCCCGACGAGATCAGCGCGGCCGTCAACGAACACGACCTGGCCGTGGTCAGCGTGCTGTCCGGCAACCGCAACTTCGAGGGCCGGATCAACCCCGACGTGAAGATGAACTATCTCGCGTCGCCGCCGCTCGTCGTCGCGTACGCGTTGGCCGGCACGATGGACATCGACCTGGCCACCGAGCCGCTCGGTACCGCAACGGACGGGCAGCCCGTGTACCTTCGCGACGTCTGGCCGAGCGGCAAGGACATCGAGGACGTGATGGCGACGGCCACAGG
>JAVHWE010000025.1:0-2995 GCA_032160285.1 Micromonosporaceae bacterium
GTCGCGGAGATGTCGGCGTGGCGGCGGATCCGGACCGTATACCCGGCCCGCGCCACCCGGTTGACCGCCTGCCGGACGGGCCGCATGTCCCGGCCGTCGAGCTGGAAGTCCCGGACATGGATGATCGCCTCGTCGCCAAGTTCGATCACCCGCAGGCCGGCCCGCGCGTACGCGGTCGCGCCCTCCTCGCCGGCACCCATCACGGCCGGCGTCCACGCGTAGGCACGGGCCTGCTCCAACCAGGCCGCGATCGCCGGCGGCCACGCCTCCGGATCCCCGATCGGGTCGCCGCTGGCCAGACACACCCCGGCAACGACCCGGTACGTGACGGCCGCCTTGCCGGTCGGCGAGAACACCACGGTCTTGTCCCGCCGGGTGGCGAAGTATCCGAGCGAATCCCGGTCGCCCGCCGCGTCGAGAAGGGCGCGGATGTGGCGTTCGTCGTCGGCGGTGAGCGCCGCGCCCGCCCGCTGCGAGCGCAGCAGCACGTACATCGCGGCGAACAGGCTGATCGCGCCGAACAGACCGAGTACCAGATTCACCCAGCCGGGCGCCATCCCGCCGCGGGTGATGTCGAAGACGAACGCGCCACCGGTGACCTTCTCGGCGGCGTACGAGAATTCGTCGCCACCGTCCCGCAGCGACCCGGGGAACGCCTCGACCAGCGCCCACCCGGCCAACGAGACCATCAGCAGCGACGCCACCAGGGTGGCCAGGGCCCGCCACGCACTGCCCCGCCGCACCCGGGCGTGGAAGTACCGCCGCGACGCCGCGAGGACGCCCAGCACCACCTTCGTCAACACCGCGTTCGCGGCCGTCAGCCAGGGCTCGTACGGCTTGAGGGCGATCTCCCAGCGCTCGACCGGAATCGACCCGAAGACGTTGTGGGCCACCAGAAGGGCGACATCGGTGACCAGCTGCACGCTGAACCCGCCCACCACCAGCCAGAACGCCACCCGTTTGCGGTGGGCGACCCCGGCGGCGAGGACGGCGACGAAGGCGGCGTACCCGAGGTTGGCCGGCGCCGGCGCGAGCAGTTGGTCGACGCCGATCCGGACCCACTGGGTGCGATGGTGGAACGCCGCGCTCACGGCGGCGACGGCCGACAGCACGGCCAACGCGGTCAGGGCACCGGCCAGAATCGCCGGAACCCGCTGCGGCCAGCCCCGACGGGCCGCCCGGCCGCGTCCGACCCGATCCTCCGTCGCGGTGACCACCGCACCCTCCCGGTACCCCGTTGTCGACCACAAGATAGGCCTCGCGGGCAACGTGTCCCCCGGCGGCCTCCACCTGACGCCGCCGGGGATCACGCGGTCAGGTGATGCGGCGGGTGCGCATCAGCGCCAACGCGCCCAGTGCCAGGCCGCCGACACCGGCGACCAGGCCGGCGATACCCAGCCCGATCGCGGTCGAGTCCGGCCCGGAATCCTTACTCGAGGACGGCGTCCCGGTGGCGGTCTTCGACGAGGCCGGGTTCTCCGCGCCGCCGGCCTTCGCCAGGATGAGCGTCGGGGCGGGATGCTCCGGCTCTTTGCCGTCGGAGCCTGGCTCCTCGATCCACCGCACGATGTTGCCGTCGGAGTAGGTCTGCAGGGCCTTGAATATGAGCTTGTCGGTCTCCGGCAGCGGGCCGAGCGAAACCGCGAACTCCTGGAACTGGCCGGGCTTGATCGCGGCATCGGCCGTTGCGGTCCACGTGATCACCGTGACCGCGTCGGTGACCTCGCCGTCGTCGCTCTTGAGCGGCGTCGCCAGCTTCGTCTTCTGCGCGTCGACGGTCCACCCCGGTACCGGCATCACCGACACCGACGCCACCGGATGATCGGGCGGCAGGTGTACCTCGACCTTGGTGGTATCGGTGTTCTCGGTCTCGTTCGGTACCCGGAACGCCACCCGGGTGAACCCGCCCTGGATCGCCGGATCGCTGGCGCTGACCGACACGTGCGCCGAGGCGGCGCCCGCGAAGCCCAACGCCGCGACGATGGCCGCGGCGCCCGCGACGGCGGCCCCACGCAGCAGTCGACTCATATGTCCGAACCCTACCTCTCAGCTGATCTGAACTTTGGCGACAACCGTCGCCGCGTCGACGTCCGACGTTCGGAGCGTGAACCGCAGTTCCCAGGTCCCCGTCCGGGGAAGCTGCGCCTGCGACACCGCGTGGTCGGCGGTAACGGGCAGCACCGGCAGGTCGACCGGTTCGATACCGGCCGACGGCAGCGCCGCGGTGACCTTCCATTCCTTGACCGACAACGAGGCGCCGCCGTTCGGCGTGAACGCGTACAGGTGAACCGTATTCACGCCGGTGCGCTTCGGGTCGATCTGCACCTGCAACGAGTACAGCTTGCTCTGCAGGGTCGCCGAGTACGACGTGTTGTCGCGCCGCGTCGCGTCCTCCTGGGCCGCCCGCGCCGGCGTGGTCTGTACCAGTACCGACGTCAGGCCGAGCACGACCAGGGTGCCGATCAGCTCGACGCCGACCAGCCGGCGCAGTCGGCGGCGGGCCGGATCGGTCCCGACGGGGCCGTCCGCGGGTGGTGCGCCGCCCCCGCCGACCGTTGCCGTGACCGGGGTCCTCGTCCTGGTGGCGGCCGCCCGGATGCCGCCACCGGCCGCCCGGGCCTTGGACGCTCGTGAATCCGGCCCCGTTGTCGCATGTTCGGCCGCCGTCGGGTCCTTCTGTTCGATCACGTCCGACCGCGCCTCGGCCACGTCCGGCCGCGTGGTGGCGGCCATCGCGTCACCGCCGCGCAGCGGACCGAGCGTCAGTCGCCGGGAGAACCAGGCGACGCCGAGTACCACCGCCAGAATTGCGATCTTGCCAAGCAGCAGCCGCCCGTAGGTGGTGGCGTAGAGGCCGCGTACCGAGTTCAGCGAGATGACCGCCTGGGCGACGCCGGCGGTGACCAGGACGATGACCGCCTTCACCGCCCAGCCCGACCAGACCGGCAGTACCGCGGCCAGCTCGCGGGGGTTGGCCCGGCGCAGCAGGAAGCCG
>JAVHWE010000041.1:0-3791 GCA_032160285.1 Micromonosporaceae bacterium
GCGCGTTCAGCTCGCCGCGGATGTCCGGATTGGGCAACATGCGCTCGGACAAGGCAATCGTCGCCGCGCAGGCGACCACCAACCCGCTCGGCGCGGTGCGCCCGAAGGAGTCCTGAGATGAGCACCTTTCGCCGGCTGTACCGCGGTGAAACGAACATCGATTTCATCGGGTACCGCAAGCGCTGGTACATAGCGTCGGGCATCATCGTTCTCATCTGCCTCGTCAGCATCATCTTCCGCGGCTTCAATTTCGGCATCGAGTTCGCCGGCGGCAACCAGTTCCAGGTGCCGGCCCGTCCCGGGGTCACGCTGCAGGACGTGCGTACGGCGATGGAATCGCAGGGCATCGAGGTGGCGTCCGCGCAGGGCGCCGGTACGGGGTACGTGATCCGCACCGCCCAGATCACCGACGAGCAGCGCACCCAGGCGCTCAGCGCGGTGGCGAAAGCCGCCCACGTCAACGTCAGCGACATCGCCACCGACCAGGTCAGCAGCTCGTGGGGCGGGCAGGTGACCAACAAGGCCCTGGTGGCCCTGGTGGTGTTCCTGTTCGCGGTGGGGCTGTACATCTGGGTCCGGTTCGAACAGAAGATGGCCATCGCCGCCCTCGGTGCGCTCGCCCATGACCTGCTGCTGACCGCCGGCATCTACTCGCTGGTCGGCTTCGAAGTGACGCCCGGCACGGTCGTCGGCCTGCTCACCATTCTCGGTTTCTCGCTGTACGACACCGTCGTGGTGTTCGACAAGGTCGAGGAGAACGCGCGCGGCCTGCTCGGCGGTTCCCGGTACACCTACGGGGAGTCGGCCAACCTGGCCGTCAACCAGACCCTGATGCGGTCGATCAACACCTCGCTGATCGGTCTGCTGCCGGTGGCCGGCCTGCTCTTCGTGGGCGCCGGGCTGCTCGGCGTCGGTACCCTCAAGGACCTCGCCCTGGTGCTGTTCGTCGGCATGCTGACCGGCGCGTACTCGTCGTTGTTCCTGGCCACCCCGTGGCTGGTCGACCTGAAGATGCTCGACCAGCGGTACCGGTTGCACGCACAGCGGGTGCTCGCCAAGCGGGTGGCTCTCGCCAAGGGCGAGGCGATCGAGGCGAAGACCGGACGGCCCCGTGCCAAGGCGGGGGCGAGGGTGCCCGCCGCCGACACCGCCGGCCCGGCCGCCGATGGTGATGCCGACGCGTCTGAGCAGGCCCGGGTCGACACGCTGGCGGCCGCGTCGGCGCCCCGGGTGGGCGCGAAACCGTCCGCGTCGAAGCCGACCGGCGGGAGGCCGGGTCAACCACGCAAGCGGTCCGGCGGCAGCAAGCGGCGTTGAGGTGGTGGCGGCAGGCGAGGCGGGGGCACCCGCACCTCGCGGCGACGGCGATGTCGAGGCGGGGGCACCCCGCGGCGACGGCGGTATCGACGCGGCGCGGTTGGTGGCCGACCACGTGGTGGACGTCCCGGATTTTCCGCTGCCTGGAATCGTCTTCAAGGACCTGACCCCGCTGTTCGCCGACGGATCGGCCTTCGCCGCCGTGGTCGACGAGATCGTGACGCGGTACGGGAGCGGCGGGTTCGACGTGGTGGCCGGGATCGAGGCCCGCGGGTTCATGCTCGCCGCGGCGGTGGCCTACGCGTCCGGCGTCGGGGTGGTCGGGGTCCGCAAGGCCGGTAAGCTGCCCCGCGCGACGTTCCGGGAGACGTACGCGCTGGAGTACGGGGAGGCCACCCTCGAGGTGCACACCGAGGCGTTCCTGCCCGGCCAGCGGGTGCTCGTGGTCGACGACGTGCTGGCGACCGGTGGTACCGCCGCGGCGACGATCAACCTGGTGGCGCGTACCGGCGGGGTGGTCTGCGGTTTTACGGTGCTGCTCGAGCTGAGCTTTCTGTCCGGTCGGGAGCGGTTGAAGCCGCGTCCGGTGCACGCGCTCCTGACGGTTTGACCCGAGATGCCGAATCCTGACCGTTCGGCCGGACCCGATGGGTCTGGTCGGGATGCTCCAATCGGCAGGTAGGATTGCCTTTCCGCGGACGGTGATGAGGAGCGGCCCGTGTCAGGGGAAACCGCCCCTCCGGTGGAGGGTATGGTCAATTCGATGGATCATGCCCGGGACGGTGGCGACGCCGTGGACGCCCGGGTGACCGCCGACCGGGACACCCACCCCCGGGCCGCTGACTTCCCGGCCGCTGACCCCCGGGCCGCTGACTCCCCGGCCGCTGACCCCCAGGGCGCTGACCCCCAGGGCGCGGACGCCCGCGCCGTAGCCGCCCGGGCGGTGGGCCCGCGTGCCGTTGGGCCGCCTTCCGATGCCCAGCCTGACGGCGAGCCGGACCCGGCGAATGGGATCGAACCGACGTTCGACGACGACGCCGCCGCCGCCGACGGTGACGGCGCCGAGGCTGACGGTGACGGTGCCGAGGCTGACGGTGACGGTGCCGACGGGTTCGCCGTGGCCGCGGAGTTCGACCTGGACGCCGGCCCCGACGCCGGTGTGGTGCTGCCGTTCCGGCCGGTCACGGTGGGGGAGCAGTCCGCCCCCGGCTCCGGGCCGGTTACCGGCGGCCCCGGGCCGGGCGCCAATGCCGGGGTCGTCTGGGGCGGTGGTCAGCTGGCCGGGCCGGCGGGCCAGGGCTTCGGGCTGGTCGGGGCACCCACCGGGCGTCGGGTCCGGGCGCGGCTGGCCCGGTTCAACGCGCCGTGGCAGACACCGTCGGTGAACGAGGCCCTCGAGCCGCTCATCGGCAACCACCGGGCGAGCCACCCCAAGGCCGACACCCGGATCCTCCAGCGGGCCTACGGTACCGCCGAGACCTGGCACAACGGCCAGTACCGCAAGTCGGGCGACCCGTACATCACGCACCCGCTCGCGGTCGCCGGCATCCTCGCCGAACTGGGTATGGACACCACGACGCTGGTGGCCGCGCTGCTGCACGACACGATCGAGGACACCGGTTACACCCTCGACCAGATGCGTGACGACTTCGGCGGCGAGGTCGCACTGCTCGTTGACGGCGTCACCAAGCTCGACCGGGTCAAGCTCGGCGACTCGGCCAAGGCGGAGACCATCCGCAAGATGGTGGTTGCGATGGCCAAGGACCCGCGGGTACTGGTTATCAAGCTGGCCGACCGGCTGCACAACATGCGTACGTTGACCTTCCTGCCCAGTGTCAAGCAGGAGCAGAAGGCCAAGGAGACGCTGGAGATCCTCGCGCCGCTGGCCCACCGGCTGGGCATGAACACGATCAAGTGGGAGCTGGAGGACCTGGCGTTCAAGACGCTGTTCCCGAAGCGGTTCGACGAGATCAACCGGCTGATCGGCGACCACGCGCCACAGCGGGAGGCACTGCTGCGGCAGGTCACCCAGAAGGTCGCGGTCGACCTCAAGTCCGCCAAGATCAAAGCGGACGTCAACGGCCGACCCAAGCACCTGTACTCGGTGTACCAGAAGATGATCGTGCGGGGCCGGGAGTTCGCCGACATCTACGACCTGGTCGGGGTGCGGATCCTGGTCGACACGGTCCGCGACTGCTATGCGGCGCTCGGCGTGATCCACGCGAACTGGCAGCCCGTGCCGGGTCGGTTCAAGGACTACATCGCGATGCCCAAGTTCAACATGTACCAGTCGCTGCACACCACGGTCATCGGGCCGACCGGCAAACCGGTCGAGATGCAGATCCGTACCTACGCGATGCACCGCACCGCCGAGTACGGCATCGCCGCGCACTGGCGGTACAAGGAGACCAAGGGCGCCACCATCGCCGGCCCGCCGGCGCACATCGACGAGATGACGTGGCTGCGGCAGCTGC
>JAVHWE010000065.1:0-8506 GCA_032160285.1 Micromonosporaceae bacterium
GGGACGACGAGGTGACCTCGGTCGCGCCGCGTCCGGTGTCGTCGGCCCACGGGCAGACCGGGCGGCAGCGCGCGGCGACGGCAGGGGCGGCGCCCCGGCCGTCCAAGGTCGGTTCGGCGGACGTCGCCGTTGCGGTACACCGGACCGGCCCACTCACCACCACACTGCGGACCACCCTGTCGGGTCGCAAGGCCGCGTCCGAGCGGGACGTGGTCTGCGTCGCCTGATGTCGGTGCCGCCGACCGGTCGCCTGAATTCGACGCCGCCGGACGCTGGCCCGCTGGCCGCCGCCTGACACACTGGGGTTATTACGGCCGGCCCGTGCCGGCCCGGCTCCCGCGGAGGCGACTTTCGTGGTGTTCGACACCGCACCCAGGCGGCGCAACCCGCTGCCGCTGATCATCGCTGTTGTCATCGGTCTGGTCGCGATCATCGCGGTCTACCTGGTACTCAAGCCGAACGGCGGCGGCGGCAAGACCCAGACGGCCAAGCGGAGCGGGTGCGTCGGGCTGCGGGTGGCCGCCTCGAGCGAGAAGGCCGCGCTGCTGAGCAGCCTGGCCGACCGGTACAACTCCAGCGGTCGCACCTTCAACGGCGGCTGCGCCGACGTGACAATCATGAGTAAGGCGTCCGGGGCCGGGCTCGACGCCCTGTCGGCGGGCTGGGACGACAAGCGCGACGGTGGCCCGGCGCCGCAGGTCTGGTCGCCCGCGTCGTCGTCCTGGGTGGCCCTGCTGCGCCAGCGGCTGGCCAGCACCGACCGGGGCGCCCTGATCGGCGACGACAAGCTGGTTTCGGTCGCGCAGACGCCGCTCGTGCTCGCCATGCCCAAGCCGATGGCGCAGGCGCTCGGCTGGCCCGGCAAGCAGCTTGGCTGGGCCGACGTGCTCGGCCTGACCGCCGATACCCGGGGCTGGGGCGCAGTCGGCCACCCCGAGTGGGGCGGCTTCCGGCTCGGCAAGACCAACCCGCACGTATCCACCTCCGGGCTGAACGCGACCGTCGGCGCGTACTTCGCCGCGACCGGGCGCTCCGGAGACCTGACCGAGACCGACCTGGCCGACCCGAAGGTCGAAAACTTCGTCAAAGGTGTCGAGGGTGGCGTGGTCCACTACGGCGACACCACCCTCACCTTCCTGTCCAACCTCGCCGCCGCCGACGCGCGTGGGCAGGGGATGAACTACATCAGCGCGGTCGCGGTCGAGGAGAAGTCGGTCTACGACTACAACACCGGCAACCCGACCGGTGACCCGAAGCTCGTCGGCAAGGGGCGTAAGCCCCAGGTACCGCTGGTAGCGATCTACCCCAAGGAAGGCACGCTGCTGTCGGACAACCCGTACGCCGTCCTCGGTACGGCGAGCGCCGAGCAGAAGTCCGCGGCCGCCGACTTCCTCGCCTTCCTCCAGGCACCCGGGCAGCAGAAACGCTTCACCGACGCGGCGTTCCGGGGCTTCGACGGCAAACCCGGCGGCGCGCTGTCGGAGGCGAACGGGCTGTTGCCGGCGCAGAAACTCAACGTCCTCGACCCGCCCGCCTCGGCGGTCCTGGCGAAGGCCCTGGCCGGTTGGGACACCCAGCGCAAGCGGGCCCGGGTGCTACTCGTGCTGGACGTGTCCGGTTCGATGGCCGACCTGACCTCCACCGGCAAGTCCAAGCTCGACGTCGCCCGGCAGGCCGCGCTGCGCGCGGTCGATCTTTTCGCGCCGGACGACGAGGTGGGGCTGTGGACCTTCTCGACCGAACAGGCCGGCGCCAGTACGCCGTACACCGAGCGGGTGCCGATCGGCCCGGTCTCGGCCAACAACGCGGCCGTCAAGAGCGTCATCAGCGGTATGCACGCCGAGGGCGGTACGGCGCTGTACGCGACTACCCGCGCCGCCCAGCAGAAGCTCCTGGCCAGCGCCACCCCGGACCGGATCAACGCGGTGGTGGTGCTGACCGACGGCAAGAACGAGTACCCCAAGGACAGCGACCTCGACAGCCTCCTGCACGACCTGGACGCCGGTAACCTGGAGAACTCGGTGCGCGTGTTCACCATCGCCTACGGCGACAAGGCCGACCTCAACACGCTGCGCCGCATCTCGTCGGCATCGCGGGCGGCGGCCTACGACGCCCGCGACCCCGCATCCATCGACACGGTCCTCACCAACGTAATCAGCAACTTCTAACCGATACCGGCCGACGGGGAGGATCGGCCGGCCAAGCAGGGAGGGCGGCGGCGTGCGGGGCAGGCGGCAGTTCACCGAGCCGTGGGGGATCGTCGCGGCCGGGCTGCTCGGTGGTGTGGGTGCCGCCGTCACCGGGGCGTTGGCCCCGGCCGGGCTGCTGATCGGGGTACCGGTGGGGCTGGGGATCGCCGGCGTGGTCTACGCGGTACGGGTGGGGCTGAGCGCGGTCACCGATCGTGAGCCGCGGCCGGTGGCCGTCGCCGACACCGATCCGCGGCTGCCGGCGCCGCCGCGCGGAAGCGTCGCCGAGCGGTGGCTGCGGCGGGCCGAGGCGGCCGTCAGCACCCTTCACCGCCAGACCGAATCCCCGTCGGAACCCACGCTACGGGCGCAGATCTGTGACGTGGACGATCAGGCCGCAGCCGCGCTGACCGACCTGCGACGCTTCGCCGGCCAGGTGACGCTGGTCGAGCAGACGATCACGAACGTACCGGCCGACCGGCTCCGCCACGACTACGGCGCGATCCAGCGCAGCCTGCAGGAACTGGCGGCCGGCCCGCTGCGCGACGAACAGGAACGGGCCCTGCGGGCGGTCGGCGACCAGCTCGCGGTGGTGCGGCGGCTGACCGACGCCCGGGAGACGCTGCTGGCCCGCATGCAGTCGGCGGTACTCGGCCTTGAGGGCCTGGTGGCGCGCATGGCCGAGCTGCTTGCCCTGCACGCCACCACGGCCGGCGGATCGTTGACCGCCACCCGGGTCGCCGAGCTGACGAGCGACCTGGAGGGGATGCGGGCCGGGCTGGCCGACGCGGAACAGGTCTCGCGGAGCGCGCTCGGCGGTACGCCGGTCGCCGACCCGCCGCCGTGACCGGCGTATTCGGCGCGCCACCAGGGATTCTGGGGCGATTGTCCCGGTTACTTCTCAGGGATCTCCCGGAGCCCCCGTGACTGCCTCGCGCCGGCCTGCGACGATGGACACAGCACAGGACAACACCGCGTTGCGAGAAAGGTTTTGCCGGCGCCGGGTCGGGCGGTCACCAGCCGACCGAGATGCACGGTGGCGGGACATAGCCGCAGAGAGGACCTTGAGATATGGCGAATCCGTTCGCTAAGGGCTGGCGCTACCTGATGGCCCTGTTCGGCGCCAAGATCGACGAGTACGCCGATCCGAAGGTGCAGATCCAGCAGGCCATCGAGGACCAGCAGCGTCAGCACCAGGCCCTTGTGCAGCAGGCCGCCGCCGTCATCGGCAACCAACGTCAGTTGGAGATGAAGCTGTCCCGCCAGATGGCGGAGGTCGAAAAGCTCCAGGGCTCGGCCCGGCAGGCACTCGTCCTGGCGGACAAGGCGCGGGCCGGCGGTGACGAGGCCGAGGCGACGCGGTACGAGAACACCGCACAGACGTTCGCCACCCAGCTCGTCGCCGGTGAACAGGCGATGGAGGATCTGAAATCCCTGCACGACCAGGCCCTCAACGCCGCCGGCAAGGCCCGCCAGGCGGTGGAGAACAACGCGATGATCCTGCAGCAGAAGCTGGCCGAGCGCACCAAGCTGATGAGCCAGCTCGAACAGGCCAAGATGCAGGAGACCGTGGCCCGGTCGCTGGAGTCGATGAGCTCGCTCGCCGCCCCAGGCAACACGCCGTCGTTGGACGAAGTCCGCGAGAAGATCGAACGCCGGTACGCCAACGCGATGGGCCGCGCCGAACTCGCCTCCAACTCGGTCGAGGGTCGGATGCTCGAGGTGCAGAAGTCGACGCTGGACATGGCCGGCGCGTCCCGGCTGGACCAGCTGCGGGCCAGCATGGCGGGCGAGCAGCTGGCGGCCGCGCCGCCGCAGCCGGCGGTCGAGACCGGTACGGCGGAGACGACCAAGGACGCCAGCGTGTCGCGGCTCGACGATATCCGGGCCAATATGGCCAAGGACAAGACGACCGGCGACACCGCGTCGACGGGCTGAGCACCAGGCACATCTGCGGGAGGCGGGATGGGCGGGGATCCGCGGGCCAGGTACCTTCGCCGGCTGCGGCGGCTGCGCCGGTCCGCCCGCGGGTGGACGGTCCGTGCCGGCGTGTTCACCGGCGCGGCGGCGATCCTCGTTCCGTACCAGGGTCTCGGCGTCTGGGACGCGCTCTGGACGGCGGCGGCCGGCGGCTGCATGGCCCTGGCGGGGCTGCGCTGGAGCGAGGCGCGCGCGTTCGCGGCGCTGCCTGCGCCGCCGCCGAACCCGGTGGATCCGATGCAGGGCATCGAGGCGCTGATCCGCCGGCTGCCGGCGGGCCAGCGCGTGTTCGACGAATGGCGCCGTCAGCGCGGGCGGGTCAACCTGCGCGGGACCGCGGCGGCCCCGGCCGGACAGCGGCTGGACCGGGCCGCGACCACCCTGGCCAGCCTGGCGGGTCGCCTCGGCGGCCCGGCGGCGCCGGCCGTCGTGGAGGCCGCGGTCGCCGAGGAGACGCTGCGGGAGCTGGCCGAACGCGTGGCGGCCGTCGAGCGTGCGGTACGCCTCGCCCCGGACGAGACCCTCACCAGCGCGCACGCCGCACTCGTCGGCCAGCTCGACGAGGGTGTCACCGCATACGAGCGGCTGGTCGCGGCGGCCGCGGGTTACGTCGCCGAGGACGGCCGGACTGTCGCCGGAACTCCCGCCGTCAGCCGGCTGCAGGAGGCCACCGACCTGCTGCGTGGTATCGCCGCCGGCCTTTCCGAGCTGCGTACGACCGGTCCGTCCGGCGGCTGAGGGGCACCGTGGCCAGCGCGGCGGGCCGACCCGGATCCGCGGTCGGAAACCCGCTCCGTGACCGGGGACACGCCGACCGCCGACGCGCGGCCGGCGGCCCCTACGATCGTGGCATGGGCGTGATCATCCGTACCGCGACCCTTGCGGATCTCGATGTCGTTGTCGAGCTGTCCGTCGCCCTGTTCGCCGAGGACGCCGGCCAGCACGACGGGTACACGGATCTCGGCTGGCCGTCCTGCGACGGCCACGAGTACTTCGGCGGCGTGCTGGACGGGCCGTGGACCCGCTGCTTCCTGGCCGAGGTCGACGGCGCGGTATGTGGTGCACTGGTCGGCCGGATCAACCGGGAGAGCCGGGTACGGCCGGTCCGGGTGGCCGAGTTGGAAAGTATCTACGTGCGGCCGGAGCGGCGCGGTGTCGGTGTCGGCGCGGCGCTGGTCGCCGGGTTCTTCGAGTGGGCCCGCGGCCGCGGCGCCGTCCTGGCCGGGGTCACCGCCTACGCCGCCAACGTGCGGGGGCTCGGGTTCTACGCGCGCAACGGCTTCGCCGCGACGAGTGTCCATCTGGAGACAACGCTCTGACCTGGTCGCGTAAAGGCCGAGGCGATGAACTCCGGACCGGACGGGACCGGACCGGCCCGGTGACCGGGCCGCACGCGCTGACCCCCGGTGCACCGCGATGTCGAGCGGAACCACGCGGTCTAGGTGGAGCCCGACGTCCGGGTGCGTCATCGGCGGTGCGGGCGCCCGGCCGGGGCCGGGGTGAATCCGACAGTGGCGCGAAACCGACGAGCCGAAACGCCCCGTTGCCCTTAGGCTGCACAACGTGTCCGAATCGATGCCGCTGCCGCTCGTGGGGTACCGGATCCGCCGGCCCACGCTCGACGACGTGGCCGGCATCTTCGAGCTGGTCGCGGCGTGCGACACGGACATCCTCGGCCACCCCGACCTGACGCCGGACGACATCGCCGACGAGCTGACCGAGCCGGGGTTCGACTGGGACACCGACGGCTGGCTGATCCACGAACCGGGCGGCCGGCTGGTGGGCTGGGCCTGGGCGTGCCGCAAGGGTGACAGCGACATCGTCGACGTCACGGTGGTGACCCGGACCACCGACGACGCGGTCGCCGACCACCTGTGGTCCGTGGTCCAGCGTAGGGCCGTGGAGATCGCCCGCGAACTGGGCCACGACCGGGTACTGATGGACACCGGGGCGTACCGTGACGACATCCGTCGCCGGGTTGAGCTGACCGGCCAGGGTTTCGACCACGCGGCCACGTTCCAGCGGCTGCGCATCGACCATCAGGGTCCGCGGCCGGCGCCGGCGTCGCCGCCCGGGGTGGTGATTCGCGACGGTACCGATGGCGAAGAGGTCCGCCGCTTCGGGCATGCCGTGCGCAACAACTCGTTCGCCGAGCAGTTCGGCTTCGTCGCCACCGACTACGCGGACTGGACGGCGCAGGTCGAGACGCGCAGTACGCACGACTGGGCGCAGTTGCTGGTCGCCACGATCGCCGGCGAGCCGGCGGCGATGCTGCTCGGCACCGACAACTTCGTCGCTGATGAGAACTGCGGATACGTGCGCACCTTGGGTGTACGCAAACAGTTTCGCGGCCGTGGCCTGGCCCGGTACCTGCTGCGGCTGGCGTTCGCCCGGGACGCGGCCCACGGTCGGGTCGGCACCTACCTGCACGTCGACTCGGTGGGCGCGCCGGCGCTCGGGCTGTACCTCTCCGAGGGGATGCGGCCGACCCTGGTCGTGGACATCTGGCGCAAGACCCTGCCGACCGGCTGACCGGCCCGTCGGCCGACCGGCCCGTCGGCTGACAGCGACGGCTCAGGTCAGCTGCGGCGCGACGTGTCCCGCGATCACGTCCAGGTGGTCGAGGTCGGACAGATCGAGTACCTGAAGGTACAGCCGGGTCGCGCCGAGCCCGGCGAACGCGCCGATCCGGTCGACGAGCTGGCCCGGCGTGCCGAACAGCGGCGGGGTCTGTCCGATCCGGTCGGCGCGTTTCCGGGCCTCCGCGTCGGTACGCCCGACCGCGACGGTCTGCGCCGCCGAGTACGCCGGTGGCGTGGTGCGGCCGGCCTCCGCGCAGGCCGCCGCCACCCGCTCGTACATCAGCCCGGTGTCGGCCAGCGACGAGAACCCCACGTTGAACTCGTCGGCGTACCGCGCCGCGAGCGCGGGCGTGCGCTTCGGGCCGTGACCACCGATGATGATCGGCGGTCGGGGCGACTGCGCCGGTTTGGGCAGCCCCGGCGAGTCGACGAGCTGGTAATGCTTGCCGGTGAAGCTGAACCGCTCGCCGACCGGCGTGGTCCACAGGCCGGTGACGATCTCGAGCTGCTCGGTCAGCCGGTCGAACCGTTCCCCGGTCGACGGGAACGGGATGCCGTACGCGGTGTGCTCCGCGGCGTACCAGCCGGCGCCCAGCCCCAGTTCAACCCGGCCGCCGCTCATCTGGTCGACCTGGGCGACACTCATCGCCAGTGGACCCGGGTACCGGAAGGTCGCCGACGTGACCAGCGTGCCGAGCCTGATTGTCGAGGTCTGGACTGCCAGTGCGGCCAGCGTCACCCACGAGTCGGTCGGGCCGGGCAGCCCGTCGTCGGTGTTCATCGTGAGGTAGTGGTCCGATCGGAAGAACGCGTCGAAGCCCAGCTCCTCGGCGTGCTGGGCGATCCTGAGCTGATCGGTGTACGACGCGCCGAGCTGAGGTTCGATGAAGACGACCAGTCGCATGGAATCCACCCTGTCATGACCGGGCGACGCATGCCCGACGTCGGTCTGTCACGAGCGTGCGGCGATCGCTTGGCGTCGGTCTGTCATGACCGGGCGGCGAGCGCGGCGCCGGCACCGAGGCCGAGGTACACGACGCCGCTGGCGCGGTCGAGGTGGCGGTGGCCACGGGGAGTACGCCGGATACGCCGCGCAAGCGTGCCGGCCAGCAGCGCGTACGCGCCGTCGCTGAGCATGCCGAGCGCGACGAAGCAGGTCCCCAGCACGACTATCTGGAGGGCGACCGGGCCGCGCCGGGGATCGACGAACTGCGGCAGGAAGGCGAGGAAGAAGATCGCCGTCTTCGGGTTCAGCACGTTGACGACGATCCCCTGGGTGAACAGCCGCGCCCGGGCCACGGTCGCCACCTCGCCGACCGGCGAGGCCGGGCGCCGGCGCAGCTTGCGCACGCCGAGCCAGATCAGGTACGCCGCGCCCAGGTACCTGACGACCGCGAACGCGGTGGCCGAGGAGGCGAGCAGGGCGGACAGTCCGAGCGCGGCGGCGGCGACATGCACCACCGAGCCGACGTGGACGCCGAGCACCGACAACAGGCCGGCCCGGCGGCCCTGCGAGATGCTGCGGGTGACGACGTACAGCACGGCCGGGCCGGGCATCACCAGCAGGGCGATGCTCGCGGCGGCGAACAGTCCGAGTGCGGTCGGCGGGGGCATGGGGCGAGGGTAGCCTCGGGTCCGCGCCCACGCGCGACCTTTTCGGCGGGCCTTCGGCCTCGCGGGGCCCCTCGGCGGGCGTGGCCGCGGCGGCCCTCGGCGGCGTGGCCGCGGCGGCCCTCGGCGGCGTGGCGGCGGCGG
>JAVHWE010000071.1:0-17400 GCA_032160285.1 Micromonosporaceae bacterium
GACGGCGAGGCGGCGACGACCGTCAGCGTGGTCGCCAACCCGTCCCATCTGGAGGCGGTCGACCCGGTGCTGGAAGGCATCGTGCGGGCCAAGCAGGACCGCATCGACCTCAAGCTCGAGGGCTACACGGTGCTTCCGCTGCTGGTGCACGGCGACGCGGCCTTCGCCGGCCAGGGCGTGGTGGCGGAGACGCTCAACCTGTCGCAGCTGCGGGGCTACCGTACCGGCGGCACCATCCACGTCGTCGTCAACAACCAGGTCGGCTTCACCACCGCGCCGGAGTACTCCCGCTCGTCGATGTACTCCACCGACGTGGCCCGGATGATCCAGGCGCCCATCTTCCACGTCAACGGCGACGACCCGGAGGCGGTCGTGCGGGTGGCCCGGCTGGCCTTCGAGTACCGGCAGGCGTTCAACAAGGACGTCGTGATCGACATGGTCTGCTACCGACGCCGGGGTCACAACGAGGGCGACGACCCGTCGATGACCAATCCGCTCATGTACAAGATCATCGACACCAAGCGTTCCGTTCGCAAGATCTACACCGAGGAGCTGATCGGCCGCAAGGACATGACCCTGGCCGAAGCCGAAGAGCTGCTGCGGGACTACCAGCAACAACTGGAGACCGTCTTCAAGACCACCCGCGACATGTCGTCCGGCCCGTCGACGCGGATCAGTCGGTTCCGCGAGCCGGAGCCGGAGCCGACGGTGGAGACCGCGATCGACGCCGGTCTGCTCAAGCGCATCGGCGAGGCGCACCGCACCCTGCCCGCCGGCATCACACCGCACCGTCGGGTCGCGCAGGTGCTGGCGCGGCGGGCGAAGATGGCCGCCGAGGGCAACATCGACTGGGGCTTCAGCGAAATCATCGCGTACGGTTCGCTGCTCGCCCAGGGTGTCACCGTCCGGCTGTCCGGCCAGGACTCCAAGCGCGGCACGTTCGTGCAGCGCCACGCCGCGGTGGTGGACTCGGTGACCGGCCGGGACTACTTCCCGATCCAGCAGCTCGCCGCCGACGGCGCGCGGCTGTTCGTGTACGACTCGCTGCTGAGCGAGTTCGCCGCGATGGGCTTCGAGTACGGGTACTCGGTGGAGAACCCCGACGCGCTGGTGATGTGGGAGGCGCAGTTCGGCGACTTCGCCAACGGCGCACAGTCCATCGTGGACGAGTTCGTCTCGTCCGGCGAGGTGAAGTGGGGTCAGCTCAGTTCGCTGGTGCTGCTGCTTCCGCACTCCCACGAGGGCCAGGGCCCCGACCACACCTCCGGCCGGATGGAGCGCTACCTCCAACTGTGCGCCGAGGACAACATCCGGGTGGCGGTGCCGACGACCCCGGCCAGCCACTTCCACCTGCTCCGCCAGCAGGCGCTGTCGCCGAAGAAGAAGCCGCTCGTCGTCTTCACGCCGAAGTCGCTGCTGCGCCACCGGCTCTGTGTGTCCGCTGTGGAGGACTTCACCACCGGCACGTTCCAGCCGGTGATGCCGGACGCCGGTATCGCCGACCCGGGCGCGGTCCGGCGGGTGCTCCTGTGCACCGGCAAGGTGTACTACGACCTGCTCCAGGCGCGGACCGAGCGGCAGATCACCGATACCGCGATCGTCCGGTTGGAGCAGCTCTACCCGCTGCCGGTCGACGAGGTCCGGACCGTCCTGTCGAGCTACCCCCACGCCGAGGACTGCGCCTGGGTACAGGAGGAGCCGGCGAACCAGGGCGCCTGGACGTTCATCGCGCTCAACCTGCTGGAGCACCTGGAGGGGGTCCGGCTGCGCCGCATCTCGCGCCCGTCGGCCGCCGCCCCGGCGGTGGGCTCCACGAAGCTGCACGACGCCGAGCAGGCGGCGCTCATCGAGGCGACCCTGCCCCGCCCGTGACGACACCGAGCGCACCGGTGCGACCGGCCGGTGCCCACGCGTCCGCAATCGCCGAGAGGGGACCGATGTACTTCACTGACCGCGGGATCGAGGAGTTGGCGCAGCGGCGGGGCGACGAGAGCGTCACGCTGAGCTGGCTGGCCGGCCGGCTGCGCGACTTCGTCGACCGCAACCCCGAATTCGAGGTACCGGTCGAGCGCCTGGCCACCTGGCTCGCCCGCGACGACTCCGACGATGACGCCTGACGATCGGACCGGAGAACCGCCCACTGCCCACCCACCCCGTGCGAGGGGCTACCCGAGCACGAGCACCGCCAGCACGATGACCACCACGGCGACGGCGACGACACCGACGATCAGGGGCAGGCGCGACCGGGTGGCGTTCTCCGGCCGGCCGTGCGCGAAGGCCTTGAACTGCTCGGTGTTTCCGCTGGGGTCGACGTACTCATCAGACATAGACGCACCCTAGCGAATCACCGCACGCCCGTCGCCTCGCCGAATGTCGGATAGCCGAAGGTGCCGCTACCGGGAATGGTCCACGACCACCTTGCCGAAGACCGCGCCGGACGCCAACCGTTCGAAGGCCCCCCGGACATCACTGAACCCGTACTCCGAGTCGATCACCGGTCGGATCGCCCGGTCGGCGGCGAGCTTCAGCAGTTCGCCCAGTTCCGCGCGGGTACCCATGGTCACCCCGAGGATCTCCAACTGGCCGGCGAAGATCCGGCGCAGGTTCACCACCGCGAGGTGACCGGAGGTGGCACCGGACACGACGATCCGCCCACCCGGTCGGGCGCACTTGATCGAATGGTCGAACGTCGCCTCACCCACGGTCTCGACCACCACGTCCACCCGCTCCGGCAGCCGGGCGCCCGGCTCCACCGCCGTCGCACCCAGCGCCGCGACCCGGTCGCGCTTGTCGGCGCCCCGGCTCGTCGCGTACACCCGGGCTCCGAGCGCCACGCCCAACACCACCGCCGCGGTCGCGACACCACCGCCGGCGCCCTGCACCAGCACCGCACCGTCGGCCGGCAGCCGGCCGCGCGAAACCACCATCCGGTACGCGGTGAGCCACGCCGTCGGCAGGCACGCAGCCTCGGCGAACGACAGTTCCGGCGGCTTCGCCACCAGGTTTTCCGCCGGCACGGCCACCCGGTCGGCGAGCGTCCCCGGGAAGTACTCGGACAGGATCGACACCGTCCGGCCGTCCCCGGTGGCCGCGTTGATCACCGGGTACACGACGACGTCGTTGCCGTCGGCGTCGACACCGGCCGCGTCGCAGCCGAGGATCATCGGGAGTTGATCCGCGCTCAGCCCCACCCCGCGCAGCGACCACAGATCGTGGTGGTTGAGCGCGCTGGCCCGGACGTCGACCGTGACCCAGCCGTCGGCGTCCGGTTCGGGCCGTTCCCCCACCGTCAACGCGGCGAGCGGGTGGTCCGGGTTGATCGCTTCGGCGTAGGCGGCGCGCATACGGCCGACGTTACCTGGCGGTGAATGCCGCGCCGCGTCAGGGAACGGTGACGCCGTCACGGACGGCGACCTCGGCCACCGCGGCGGCCACCGCCGGTGCGACCCGGGGGTCGAGCGGGCTCGGCACGATCGCCTCCCGGCGCAGCTCGTTGGCGACGATGGAGGCGATGGCGTCGGCGGCGGCGATCTTCATGCCATCGGTGATCCGGGTCGCGCCGGCGTCCAGCGCACCCCGGAACACGCCCGGGAAGGCCAGTACATTGTTGATCTGATTCGGAAAGTCGCTGCGCCCGGTCGCGACGACCGCGGCGTGCCGGCTCGCGATCGCCGGATGTACCTCCGGCGTCGGATTCGCCAACGCGAAGATCGCACCACCGGGGTTCATGCCCGCCACCGCGTCCTCGTCGATGGTGCCGCCCGAGACGCCGATCAGGATGTCCGCGCCGCGCAGCGCCTCGGCGATGCCGCCGGACAGCCCGCCGGCGTTGGTCAGGTCGGCGAGTTCGCGCTTCGTCGCGGTCAGCCCGTCGCGACGGCGGTGCAGCGCTCCCCGCGAGTCGACCACGATGATCGACCCGGCGTCGACACCGCCCGCGATGAGCATCCTGGTGACCGCGACGCCGGCGGCGCCCGCCCCGCTGATCACCACCCGTAGCCGGTGCAGCTTCCGGTCGAGGAACGCCGCCGCGTTGCGCAGCGCGGCGAGCACGACGATGGCCGTACCGTGCTGGTCGTCGTGGAACACCGGGATGGTCAGCAGGTCGTCGAGGCGCCGTTCGATCTCGAAGCAGCGCGGGGCGGCGATGTCCTCCAGGTTGATCCCGCCGAACGAGGGCGAGATGGCCCGGACGGTGGCGATGATCTCCTCGGTGTCCTGGGTGTCGAGGCAGATCGGTACCGCGTCGATATTGGCGAACTGCTTGAACAGCGCACCCTTGCCCTCCATCACCGGCAGTGCCGCGCGCGGCCCGATGTTGCCCAGGCCGAGCACCGCCGAACCGTCGGTGACCACGGCCACGGTGTGCCGCACCCAGGTGTACTCGCGGACCAGGCCCTCGTCCGCCGCGATCGCCTCGCACACCCTCGCCACCCCGGGGGTGTACGCCAACGAGAGGTCGTCGCGGGTGGACAGCGGCACGGTCGAGTTGACCACCAGCTTTCCGCCCCGGTGGAGGATGAAGACAGGGTCGTGCGAATCGAAGGACACGGGGCCTCCTTGCCACGCTTGCGGACGGGTGGCGAACCGTGTCGGCGTCGGTCTGCACGACAGTGGCACGCTGCTGCACGGGGGTCTCCCTGGCCTACCGGGGAGCATAGTGGTCACCGACCGTAATGTCGGGCGGACACGTCACCGTCAGGCGCAAGCGTCACCGGATCCGGCCGGGCCGGGGCCACCACCGCAGGATGACCCGACCGTCCACGTCGGCCACCCCGTAGGTACGGGAGTCGTCGGTACCGAAGTCGTTGTCGCCGACCAGCCACCAGCCGGTATCCGCGCGCCGCAGTACCCGTTTCACCACAGGCAGGTCCGGTCGGGTGCGGAAGCGTCCGACCACGACGTCACCGGGCCGCACCCGCGCCGTCCGGCGTACCAGCAGCGCGTCCCCGTCGCGCAGGGTCGGTACCATCGACGGGCCGGCCACCAGCACCCCGTACCACGGCAGTCGCATGGCCGCCTCACTGTTCGGGCCCGAAGTGGGTAGGGGTAGTGTCGCCAGTAAGGATCATCGCAAACCACCCAGGAGGGTTCGATGCGTCTGCCGCGTCTACTCACTCCCCGCCTCGTCGTCTCCGCCCACTGCGATCTGCCGTGCGGCATCTACGATCCGGCCCAGGCCAGGATCGAGGCCGAGTCGCTCAAGGCCATCAGTGAGAAGTACCAGGCCAATCCCGACCCGGCGTTCCGTACTCGGGCCCTGATCATCAAGGAGCAGCGCGCCGAGCTGGTCAAGCACCACCTGTGGGTGCTGTGGACCGACTACTTCAAACCGCCGCACTTCGAGAAGTACCCGAACCTCCACAGCCTGTTCAACGAGGCCACCAAGCTGGCCGGTGCCACCGGGGCCAAGGGCTCCGCCGATCCGGCCGTCGCCGAGCAGCTTCTCGGCAAGATCGAGGAAATTTCCAAAATCTTCTGGGAGACCAAGCAGGCCTGACCGGTCCCGGACGATTGAGGCCCCCATGCCTGGGTACGGCATGGGGGCCACCGTCTGTTCCGGTAACCGAAGACGCGGGAGGCCCGATGGGCGTCGAGATCCGGTCGATCGACCGCGACGATCTGGCCGCGACCGTGTCCATGGTGCACGAACTGGCCGCCTACGAGCGTGCCCCCGACGAGTGTCACCTCACCGTGGCCCAACTCGACGATGCCCTCTTCGGTCCGCGGCCGTCCCTGTTCGGCCACGTCGCGTGCCTGCCGGACCGGGCCGAACCGGTCGGCATGTCGCTGTGGTTTCTCAACTTCTCCACCTGGCGTGGAGTGCACGGGGTGTACCTCGAAGACCTGTACGTGCGGCCGGCCGCCCGCGGTGGCGGGGTGGGGCGGGCCCTGCTGGCGGCGTTGGCCGGGGTCTGCGCACAGCGCGGGTACGAGCGACTGGACTGGTGGGTCCTGAACTGGAATCCGGCGCGCGAGTTCTACCACGCGATCGGCGCCGCGGCCATGGATGAATGGGTGCCGTACCGACTGACCGGGCCGGCGCTGAACGCGCTCGCCGCCCAGACCCCCACGGTGCGGGCCGAGGCCGTACAGTCGTCACGGGAGGATGCAGGGTGACTCAAGTCGCGCCAGACGCTGCCAAAGCCGATGAGACGGCCGATGTCGTTCTCTTGGCCGTGCCCGCGTCCGGAGCCTGGCTCGGCGTGCTCCGTACCGCCACGGCCAGCCTGGCGTCCCGGCTCCAGTTCACCCTCGACGAGATCGAGGATCTGCGTATCGCGGTCGATGAGGCCTGCGCCGTGCTGCTCGCGCTGGCGTCCCTTGAGGCCGTGCTGTCCTGCCGGTTCACGGTCACCGAGAACGAATTGACGGTCGACGCCACCGTGCCGGTCGACGATCCCGCGGCGGTACGGCTGCCGACCGGCGAGTCGTTCGCGTGGCAGGTGCTCAGTGCGCTCACCGACGAGGTGACGGCCGCCGTCGACGGCGGCCTGGTCTCGATCCGGCTGACCAAGCGCCGCCCCACCTGAGGGCCCGAGGGTGTGTCGGGCGCTAATCCGGCTCGAGCGCTTCCCGGGTCGTCGGCGCCACCAGCAGGCCCGCGCCTACCAGGCTGAGCGCCAGCACAGCCACGCCGGGCCATACCTGGCCGCCGCTGGCCAGATACCAGCCGATCGGCACCAGCATCAACTCGGCGACCACGGCCGGTCCACGGGCCCACGACCGGCGGCGGGCCAGCGACCAGCCAAGGCCGGCGAAGGCGGCGGCCAGGAGGGCAGCGAAGCCGACCACGATGACCGCGTCCCGCCAGCTCACGACCGTGGACGTCAATCCGTTGTAGACCACCATGGCCACCACGGCCGCCGACTCGGTGAACAGTAGGCCGACCGCGGCCCGCAGGCTCGGCGGCGACGCCGACCTCCCGCCCGGCCCCGCGTCCGCGCCTGACCGGCCCGGCCCCGCGTCGGGCCCCAACCGGTTGCCGGCTCCGGAACGCTCATCGGTCACGCCGGTCACTGTATCGCCGCCCCGCGCGCACCGGCGATCGTCGGCACGCGACAGGTACCGGTACAGTGCCGCGCATGCGTGCGCTGTTCGTGGTGAACCCGAAAGCGACCACGACAAGCGAGCGCAGCCGCGATGTCCTGGTCCGCGCGCTGCGTAGTGAGGTCGACCTCACCGTGGCGTACACCCGGCGGCGCGGGCATGCCACCACGCTCGCGGTACAGGCCGCCGCCGACGGTGCCGACCTCGTGGTGACGCTCGGTGGGGACGGCACCGTCAACGAGGCCGTCAACGGGCTGATGGCGGCCGGTGCCAAGGCCGGCGAGCGACCGGCCTTCGCGGTGGTACCGGGCGGCTCGACCAATGTGTTCGCCCGGGCGATCGGGATGCCTCGGGATTGGGCGGAAAGCGCCGGGGTGATCCTGGAAGCCATCCGCGAGCGGCGGACCCGCACGATCAGCCTCGGCCGGGCCGGCGAACGGTACTTCACGTTCTGCGCCGGCCTCGGCCTGGACGCCGAGGTGGTACGCCGGGTGGAGCGGGCCAGGCTGCGCGGAAAGACCTCGACCCCGTGGCTGTATCTGAAGTCGACAGTCGGCCAGTACCTGCTGGAAACCGACCGCCGACACCCACCGATCAGGCTGGAACGCGAGGGGGAGCCGCCGGAGACCGGGTTGGCGACGGTGATCGTGCAGAACACCGCGCCGTGGACCTACCTGGGAGACCGCCCGGTCAACCCGTGCCCGGACGCGTGCTTCGACACCGGACTCGATCTCATGGCGATGCGCGCCCTTCATGTACCGAGTACCACTCGCACCGTGCGGCAGATCTTGGCGCGTACTCCGCAACCGCATGGAAAGCGCGTACTCGCTCTTCACGATCTAGATTCATTCGCGCTTTACGCCGATCGACCGATGGCATTTCAGCTTGACGGTGACTACCTGGGCGAGCAGGACACAATCGAATTCTTGTCGGTCCCGGAGGCGTTACGGATCGTGTGCTGACGCGTTACTCCTTCTGCTGGGAGGACCCCGCATCGGGGGTGTGACCTGCGTGACCTTGGCAAAAAGGGTGGCATCCAGTCACCAGCGGCACTAGCTTGGTAACTGACAGTCGTACGGACGAGTTAGCCACCTGGGAAAACCGGACATACACAGCGTGACCTCCCTCACGCGCTCCGAGTTTTTCGTTATCGCCCCCTTGACATCGCTATAGTTCGTGAAAGTATTCACAAGCAAAGCGAGATGCCTGCTCACGCGCTGCCGTTCGGCTGTTGGCCGCACACGACCGGTACCGCGAGATGCATATAGGAAGATTCTCACGCACTTACCGCCACCGATCTGAAACCCAAGGAGTGTTACCGCCATGTCGGACTGGCGCCATGTCTCTGCCTGCCGCGACGAAGATCCGGAGCTGTTCTTCCCGATCGGGACGTCCGGTCCGGCTTTGCTGCAAGTTGAGCAGGCAAAGGCGGTTTGCCGGCGCTGCACCGTGACCGACGAGTGTCTGCAGTGGGCACTCGACTCCGGTCAGGATGCCGGCGTCTGGGGCGGAATGAGCGAAGAAGAGCGGCGCGCTGTCAAGCGCCGCGGCGGCCTGAGGGTCCGCACTCACTCCGCCTGACCTCAACCTCGACCGTGTGCAAGGCCCCGGCAGCCGATGGCAGCCGGGGCCTTCACCTTGTCCGGCCCGCGCAGTCGGGGTGGTTGGCGGCGTCGCGACGACCGGCCGGTGCTGGCGAACCTCACGCCGCGGCGAGAGCGGAGCTGACCGCGTCGGCCCGGTCGAGCACCAGCCGGACCAGTTCCGGTGCCGTGCCCAGCGGTTCGGCCACCGCGACCGCACCCGCCGCCCGTGCCGCCGTGACGACCGCATCGTGCAGCAGCCCCGGCGCCAGGAAGTATGCCGCGACGGCGACCCGACGGGCCCCGACGGCGGTGAGCCGCATGACCGCCTCGCCCGGAGTCGGCCCGGCCGCCGACGCGTACGCGGCCAGACACGGCACTCCCAGGCCGCGCCCCAGCAGGCCGGCAACAAGGTCCACGGTGGACAGTGCGGCGGCGTCGCGGGTACCGGCGGCGGCGAGGACGACAGCGTCGAACCGGGTACCGGTATCGGACAACCGCCGTCGCAGACCGGTCAGCAGCGCGGGCGCCACAACGCCCCCGACCGGGCCCAGCACGTCCGTCACGTCGACCGGGATCCGCAGGCCGTCGAGGCGGGCCCGTTCGATCACCGCGGGCACGTCGACCCGATCATGGTAGGCCGAGGTCAGCAGCAGCGGTACCAGCGTGACCGGGCCGGCGCCGGCCCGCTCGAAGGCGGCGAGCTGCTCGGTGGGGCGGGGCCCGGCGTGGTCGAGAAACGAGACCCGCACGTCGGTACCCGGACGTGCCTGCGCCACCCGCCGGGCCAGACCCCGCGTGGTGGCGGCGGCCCCGGGATAGCTGGAGCCGTGGGCGAGCAGCAGGACCGCGCCGACCCGGCCGGCTTTCACCGCGACCTCACAGGTGCAGACCACATTCGCTCTTGTCGAACATCGGCCAGCGGCCGGCGCGCGGGTCCTCGCCCGGGGGCGTCCGCCGGGTGCACGGCCAGCAGCCGACCGACGCGTACCCCTGCCGCAGCAGCGTGTTCACCGGCACGTTGTGGCGGGAGATGTAGCCGTCGACGTCTGCCTGGGTCCACGCCGCGAGCGGCGAGATCTTCACCTTGCCCCGGTTGACGTCGAAGCCGACCACGGGCGTGTTCGCCCGCGTGGGTGACTCGTCGCGGCGAAGCCCCGCCGCCCACGCGTCGTAGTCGGCCAGCCCACGCTCCAGCGGCTCGACCTTGCGCAGGTCGCAGCATTCGTCGGGGGCGCGCGAATACAGGCGGGGACCGTGCTTCTCGTCCTGTTCGGCGACGGTCAGCCGGGGCCGGATCGACCGCACGGTGACCGGCAGCGTGCGCTGCACGATGTCGCGTACCCGCAGGGTCTCGGCGAAGTGCAGCCCGGTGTCGAGGAAGACCACGTCCACGCCGGGCGCCACCTTGGACACCACGTGGACCAGCACCGCGTCGGCGAACGAACTGGTCACGCAGAACCGCTCACCGAACGTCTCCACCGCCCAGCCCACGATCTCCTCGGCGGACCGGCCTTCGAGCTCCCTGCCCGCGCGGGTTGCCAGTTCGCGTAGCTCTTCCTGGGTATGCGTGATCACCGTTCGACCTCCATCGATCGATTGACCAGTCCGACGAATTTCACCGCGAACACCCGGGCGCACGCGTGACACTCCCACGCCCCGTGGCCACCCTCCACGGATGGCCGCAGGTCCTCCTCGCCGCAGTACGGGCAGTACAGAGCCGCCTGACGCTCGCTCATTTCAGGTCCCCCTCGTCGGCGCGCAGCGCCCACCGGGCGAACGACTCGCCAGCCCCCCGACCGGCCAGGTACCGGCGGGCCAGCCGCTCCACGTACCCGGGAAGCTCGTCCGCGGTGGTCTTGAGGCCGCGCAGTTTCCGGCCGAAACCGGCGGTCTGGCCGGCGGCCATGCCGAGGCCGCCGCCCAGGTGTACCTGGAAGCCCTCGACCTGCCGACCGTCGGGCGCGGTCACGATCATGCCCTTGAGGCCGATGTCGGCGACCTGCGTGCGAGCACACGCGTTCGGGCAGCCGTTGAGGTGTACCGAGATGTCGGTGTCGAAGTCGGCGAGCCGCTTCTCCAGCTCGCTGACCAGTGACGCGGCGCGGGCCTTCGTCTCCACGATGGCGAGCTTGCAGAACTCGATGCCGGTGCAGGCCATGGTGCCGCGACGCCAGGCCGACGGTGCCGCCTCGAGCCCGGCCTCGCGCAGACCCGCCACGATCGAGTTGACCCGGCCGACGTCAAGATCCAAAACCAGCAACTTCTGGTACGGGGTGAGCCGCACCCGGTCGCTGCCGTGCTCCTCGGCGAGGTCGGCGACCGTGGCCAGCATCGCGCCGGACACCCGGCCCGCGACCGGGGCGACGCCGACGAAGTGCCGACCGTCCCACTGCTTGTGGATGCCGATGTGGTCGAGGGGACGCTCCGGCAACTGTGGCGCCGGTCCGTCGATCAGCTCACGACCCAGGTACTCGGTTTCGAGCACCCGCCGGAACTTCTCCGGACCCCAGTCGGCCATCAGGAACTTCAGCCGGGCCCGGTTACGCAGCCGGCGGTACCCGTAGTCGCGGAAGACCCGGACCACGCCGTGCCAGACGTCGGCCACCTCGTGCATCGGCACCCAGACGCCCAGCCGCTTGGCCAGCATCGGATTGGTGGACAGCCCGCCGCCGACCCACAGGTCGAAGCCGGGGCCGTGGTCGGGGTGAATCACGCCGAGGAACGAGATGTCGTTCGCCTCGTACGGGGTGTCCGGCAGCCACGACACCGTCGTCTTGAACTTGCGCGGCAGGTTGGACAGCTCCGGGTCACCGATGAACCGGTCGGTGATCTCGGTGATCGCCTCGGTGGCGTCGAGGACCTCGCTCTCGGCGACGCCGGCCACCGGGCTGCCGAGAATGACCCGGGGGGTGTCGCCGCAGGCCTCGGTGGTGGACAGGCCCACGCCCTCCAGCTCGCGCCAGATCGCCGGCATGTCCTCGATCCGGATCCAGTGAATCTGGATGTTCTGCCGGTCGGTGATGTCCGCGCTGTCCCGCCCGTACCGTTGGGACACGCCGGCCACGGCCCGCAGCTGCGCCACGCTGAGCTGGCCGCCGTCGATACGGACCCGGAGCATGAAGTACCGGTCATCAAGCTCCTCGGGTTCGAGGATCGCGGTCCTACCGCCGTCGATGCCGGGCGCGCGCTGGGTGTACAGGCCGAACCAGCGGAACCGGCCGCGCAGGTCGGCCGGGTCGATGCTGTCGAACCCGCGCAGCGCGTAGATGGTCTCGATCCGCGTCCGTACGTTGAGCGGGTTGTCGTCCTTTTTCGAGCGCTCGTTCGGATTGAGTGGCTCGCGGTAGCCCATGGCCCACTGGCCCTCGCCACGTCCGCGCCGGGTCGGGGCGGACGAGCGGGTACTGCCGGCGGGGACGGCGGTTGCCGTCATGCGAGCTCCTCCTGCTGCTGATGTGGGAGCGCGCACACCGGTAGCCGCGAGAACGCGGCTGTCTTAGGTCAGGAAAACCCGGCGCGGTCGCGCACCCGTGGCGAAAAACGGGCGGCGTTCAGCAAGCCGGACAGATTGCGCTGCGCACGCGACCGTAGTCAACGTGTCGGCGGCTGATTAGCCGCACCGAAGCAGCGGTCATAGCAACGATCGTGCCACGAACAGCGCGCTGACGCCACGCCACGGTGAGGGTCATCTCACCGACGCCATGCCCGTGACCTGCGGAAAACATCCTCACCCTAGCGGACCGCTAGGGAATCGCCACCCGTAGCATTTCCGCCGTGCCGGCCCCCGCGCGCGGTTCGGTCTCACCTTTTGGTTAGTGGAACTACCAGCATCGCTTCGGTACCTCCTTCAGGCCTGCGGCGCAGCTCGATCGTCCCGCGCAGCTCGCCCGTCGCGAGGGTCCGGACGATTTGCAGGCCGAGCCGCTCGCTCGCGTCGAGATCGAACCCCGGGGGCAGGCCCTGTCCGCCGTCGGCGACCGTGACGTGCAACTGCCGGCGGAACCGGTGCGCGCTGACCACGACGTACCCGTGCGAGCCGGGCCCGTACGCGTGCTCGACCGCGTTCTGCAACAGCTCGTTGAGCACCATCACCAGCGGCGTCGCCACCTCCGCGGCCAACACCCCGAAGGTACCGACCCGGCGGATCTCCAGCCGCGACTCGGCGGCCACCATCTCCCTGGCGGCGGCGGCGACGCGGTCGACGATGCCGTCGAACTCGACCGCCTCGTCTGAGGACCTCGACAGCGTCTCGTGGACCAGCGCGATCGACGCGACCCGGCGGACCGACTCCTCCAGCGCCGTCCTCGCCTCCGGTACCTCCACCCGCCGGGCCTGCAACCGCAGCAACGCGGCGACGGTCTGCAGGTTGTTCTTGACCCGATGGTGGATCTCCCGGATGGTCGCGTCCTTCGTGATCAACTGCCGGTCCCGGCGACGCACCTCGGTAACGTCGCGGACCAGTACCAACGCGCCGATCGGAATGCCCGAGGGCGTCAGCGGCAGCGCCCGGGTCAGCACCGTGGCGCCCCGCGCCTCGATCTCCCAGCGCGGCGGCGCCTCGCCCCGCAGCGCGGCCTTCATCAGCTCGGTCGTGTCGCTGCCCTCGAGCGCATCATCGGCCAGCCGACCGGTCACCGCCGCCAGGTCCTCGCCGACCAGATGGGTGGACAGGCCCAGCCGGCGGTACGCGGACTGCGCGTTGGGGCTGGCGTAGGTGACCTTGCCGGCGCTGTCGAGCCGGATCAGCCCGTCGCCGACGCGCGGTGCGCTGGTCAGTTCGGCCGGGTGGCGGGGCGCCGGAAACGACCCGTCGGCCACCATCTGAGCCAGGTCGTCGGCGGTCGTCAGGTAGTTGAGCTCCAGATGGCTCGGGGTACGCGCGGTGGACAGGTTGGTGTCGCGCCCGATGACGGCGATCACCCGCCCGTCACGGCGACACCGGACCGGGATCGCCTCGTGCCGGGCCGGCGTGTCGCCGTACCACACCGGGTCGCCCTCCCGCCAGATCCGGCCCTGGTCCCGCGCCACTGTCAGGTGCGCAACCTGGGCCGCGCCGGAGATCCGCCCCACCTGGTCGTCCTGGTACGCGGTGGGCGCCGTGGTCGGCCGTACCTGGGCCACGCACACGAACCGGCCGCTGTGGACGCGGGCGCCGTCGCCGGCGTCGCCGCGCCCGTCGACCAGGGCCACCCACATCAGCAGATCCGCGAACGACAGATCGGACATGAGCTGCCAGTCGCCGGCGAGCCGGTGCAGGTGCTCGATATCGACCGGGTCGAGGTCGGTGTGCTCCTCGACCAGATCGCGCAGCGTGGACACCCGCACAGCCTGCCACGGCGACCGGCCCACGGCCGGCTGCGTTAGCCTGCGATGGTGCGGCGCCTCAGTCACGCTGTCCCCGGCCTCCTCACCCTCGTCGTCGCCGGTGCCGGCCTCACCGGCTGCGGGTGGTTCAGGGCCGGCGATGTCAGCCATGTCAAACCAAGCGGTTTCGTGCTGCGCGGGTACGTCAGCGTCGCCGGCGCACCGACCGGCCGGTCCGGTACGCCGTGCGACGTGCCGGCCACCGGCATCGGTGCCAACGCACCGGTACGGGTGACCGACCCGACCGACCGGACGCTGCTGGGCACGGGCGTACTCGGGGCCGGGGTGCTGGCCGCCGACGGCAACGCCTATCGCTGCAACTTCGGGTTCGAGATCGCCGGCGTGGCCGGCGGCCGGGACCGGTACGCCATCTCGGCGGCCGGTCGACCGGCCGTGCTGTTCGAGGCGACCGAGCTTCGACAGGACAAGCCCGCGGTGATCCGGGTCGACTAGAGCGTGGTGGTGACCTTCTTCAGGCCGCGTGGCGCGTCCGGGTCCTCGCCGCGATAGCGGGCCAGTTCCAAAGCGAGACGCTGCAACGGCAGGATGTCCAGCAACGGCGTGTACCGCTCGTCCACGTCGGGGGTGGCGATCCGCAGCGGCGCGCCCGCCACGTCGGCCGGCCCGACGGCGACCACGTCGGCGCGGCGCTCACCCAGCCGGGCCAGCACCTCGCGCATCGCCCGGCCCCCCGGGCCGGATCCGACGACCGCCAGTACCGGCACATCCGGGTCGGTCATTGCCAGCGGTCCGTGCAGCAGGTCGGCCCCGGAGAAGGCGAGGGCCGGCAGGTACGACGTTTCCATGAGCTTGAGCGCGGCCTCCCGGGCGGTCGGGTACGCGTACCCCCGCGCGGTCGTCACCACCCGGGCGGCGAACCGGTACCGGGAGGCGAGCTCGCCCGGGGTCGGATCCGCCACCAACCGCTGGGCCAGGCCCGGCAGCTGGGCCAGGGCGGCGCGCTCGTCGGCCGGCAGCGCCCCGTCGCCGGCACGTACCCCCTCGACCAGCATGAGTAGGGCGAGCAGCTCGGCGGAGTAGGTCTTGGTGGCCGCGACGGCGTGCTCGTGGCCGGCCGCGACGTCAACCGACCACTCGGCCGCCGACGCGAGCGGCGAATCCGGTGCGTTGGTCACCGCGAGGGTGCGGGCGCCCTGCTCGCGGGCGACCCGGACCACCTCACACAGGTCGGGCGAGCCGCCGCTCTGCGAGACGCCGATGACCAGCGCGTCGCGCAGGTCGGGGCGGGCGCCGTACACCGTGATCGCCGACGGCGAGGCCAGTCCGGCCGGGATACCGAGCCGGATCTCGGTCAGGTACGCGGCGTACAGCGCCGCGTGATCGGATGTCCCGCGGGCGGTGAAGACGACATGCCGCGGTGGGCGGTCGACGATCCGCCGGGCGATCTCGGCGATCATCGGTGCCTGTTCGTCGAGCAGGCGGGCGTAGACCGCCGGCTGCTCCGCGATGTCGGCCGCCATCCCGGCGCCCGGCTGAGCATGACCCGGTTGGTCCGTCACGACCCCACCCCTCCCGATCAAACGCTGCGCGTAGAGGGAAGAATAGTGACACGAATGAGCACGAGTGCGCAACGAGCGAGCAGAATCGCGCACAGGGTGCCGGTTTGTTACGCGATCACCGCCGTTACTCGATCACCGCGATGAGGTCGCCCTCCTGCACCACGTCGCCCTCGTTCACGGCCAGTTCCCGTAGGACTCCGTCGCTCTCGGCGACGACCGGGATCTCCATCTTCATCGATTCGAGGATCACCAGGGTGTCGCCCTCCTCGATGATGTCGCCTGCGGCCTTGACCACTTTCCAGACGTTCGCCACCATCTCGGCGCGGATCTCGTCGGCCATCTGCGGTGTCCTCTCCATGTCGCTGCCCAGGTATCCAATCACGACGAACCGGCGCGACGGCGGGCGACGCGGTCAGTTGATCAGATCATGGCGATGCGCGGGACCGCCCGGCGCCTCGCGACGGTCGGCCGACGGGGACCCGGCTTGGTCACGGTCGACGAACCGTCGTGGTTGCCGCGGCGAGGAACTCCCGGCGGTTGCCGCGGCGAGGAAACTCGCGGTGGTTACTCGGCGAGGAGTCTCACCGGAGTTACTCGGCGAGGAACTCGCGGCGTTCGCTCTCGAAGACGAGCTCCGCCAGGCGCAGCCGCAACCGCTGCTTGAACGCGGGTGGCGCGACCTCGGCGCCGCAGCAGCGTGCCACCAGGGTCCTCACCTCCTGCTCGATGCCGTACTCCCGTAGGCACGGCGAGCACTCGTCGAGGTGATCCCGGATCAACATCCGCCGCTCGTCCGGGCACTCCGTGTCGAGGTACAGGTAGACCTCGGCGAGCACCTCACGGCAGTCGGTCTCGTGCGGCTCACCACAGCTCACGGCCTCACACCTCCTGGCCGGCCGGCAGGTCTTCGCCCACCGGGTGATCGGACCGGTTACGGCTGACGCCCCGGTCGAGAGCGTAGCGCTCAAGCAGGCGGCGCAGGTTGCGGCGGCCGCGGTGCAGGCGCGACATGACGGTGCCGATCGGCGTACCCATGATGTCGGCGATCTCCTTGTATGAGAAGCCCTCGACATCGGCGAGGTACACGGCGAGCCGGAAGTCCTCCGGCAGCGCCTGCAGCGCCTCCTTGACGTCGGAGTCCGGCAACCGGTCGAGCGCCTCGGTCTCGGCCGACTTGAGCCCGCTGGAGGTGTGCGACTCGGCCTCGGCGAGCTGCCAGTCGGCAATCTCCTCGGTCGGCGCCTGGATCGGCTGACGTTGCCGGCGACGGTAGGAGTTGATGTACGTGTTGGTGAGGATCCGGTACAGCCAGGCCTTGAGGTTGGTTCCCTCTTCGAACTGGTGGAAGGCGGCATAGGCCTTGAGGAAGGTCTCCTGAACCAGATCCTCGGCATCCGCCGGGTTACGGGTCATCCGCAGTCCAGCGGCGTACAACTGGTCAAGAAACGGCAGCGCGTCCCGTTCGAAACGGGCGCGCCGCTGATCGGGCCTCTCGCCTGGTGCCACTCGCCCCTCTCCCCTCCGCCGTTGCGCAGAGGATACGCCGCTGGCGGCCGGGGATACGCCGCTGGCGGCCGGGGATACGCCGGCGGCGGCCGGCAACGAGGCGTCAGGCATGTCAGACGGCGCGGACGGGTGCCATGCGGGGCCGGTCACAATCGACCGCCAGCGTTCACCCTCGTGCGCGTGGCGCGCGCGGATAACGGTGCCCACCTGGGATCCCCCTCCGGTTACGGCCGGCCTCGACGGGCAACGGCCTTCCGGCGGGTCCAACGCCGACCGGCGGGCGAATCATTCCGTGCCCGCGGACCAGAACACCCCGGCTCCGACGGCCACGCCGTTGTGGCGCCGGACCCGGGGCGAACCGGAAATACCGCGGA
>JAVHWE010000567.1:0-9397 GCA_032160285.1 Micromonosporaceae bacterium
CCGTCGCGGCGGGTGCGCCGGCCAGCGCCAGGCCGATGACGGTCACCACGGCCCCGTAGTCGCGGACCAGCTTGATCAGGCGGACGATCATCGAGCGGCTGGTGACCAGGCTGGCGGCCGTCGCGCCCTGCTGCATCGTCGAGGTGACGAGGTTGACCAGCCAGGTTCCGGCGAAGCCGGCGACCAGCCAGGCCCGGATGCCGGGCGTGTACGCGTGGGCCACCGCCGACACGGCCGCCACCAACGAAATCTGCAGCGCCACGTCGCACAGGACGTCGAGGCGGGCGCCGGCCGGGCTGGCCTGGCCGGTCACCCGGGCCAGCTGCCCGTCGGCACAGTCCAGGCAGTACGCCGCCTGCCACAGCAGCAGCGCCACTCCGCCGACCGCCGGCGGCGGTACAACCCCGCCGGCCATCGCCGGGGCGAGCGCGACGACCAGCCCGGACCCGACCAGACCGAGGACGAGGTTGGTCAGGGTCAGCGCCGACGGCGGCAGGCCCCACCGCTCGGCGGCGACGCAGAGGTACGCGGCGATCCGCTGGTTGACGGTTTCGGTGAAGAGCCCGCCACCGCGGTTGCGGGCCAGAAAGGCGGCCGCGGTGTGCCGGGAGACCTCGGCGGTCACGGGCGCTCCCGCAGGGCGTTGGCCCGGTCCAGGTCCGGTTCGAAGTCGACCTCGACGCAGCCGTACGCGGAAATGTCCACGGCGGCGAGCCGCAGACCGGCGTCGACGATCGCGGTCTCCAGGCCGCGTTCGAAGTACTCGCCGTCGGCGCACCGGTCCAGGTGCTCGACCAGGGTGGCCCGGTCGGCCGGCGAGATGTAGTTGATGCCGATCGCCTCGCCGAGGCCGCCGACCACCTTCTTCGACAGTTCGAACACGTACCCGTCGGGGTCGAGGGTGTACTTGACCTCCTCGTCGCCGACGCTCTCCGTGTTGACCGCGACGAAGCTCTGCTCCGCCTCGATGTGCGGCAGCAGCACGTCGAGCAGACCGGGTACGAACACGACGTCGCCGTTGAGCCACAGCACACCGCCCGGCGGCGCCAGCCGCAGGGCCTTGAGCAGGCTCTTCGCGGTACCCGTCTGGTCGTACAGCTCGTTGTAGACGAACGCGGCGTCACCCGCGGCGGCCTCCATGATCAGACCCATCTTGAAGCCGACCACGACCGTCACGTGCGCGGCATCGCCGAACGTCGCGCGTAGGTGGTCGACTTGCTGGCGCAGGATGCTGCGCCCGTCGGCCAGCACGGTGAGCGGCTTGGGGTGCGGGCGGCCCAGCCGGGTCCCCAGGCCCGCGGCCAGGATCACCACGTTGATCTGCACGCCGGCTTCCCTTCGCGTCGCTTCGTCATGATCCGTCCGGCCCGGCCGGATCGGGGGCAGGATATCGCGACCCCCGGATCACCAGCTCGTGGGCAGCGGCTGGCCTTCGGCGTAGCCGGCGGCGCTCTGCACGCCGACCACCGCCCGCTCGTGCAGTTCGGCGACGGTACGCGCGCCGGCGTAGGTGCACGCGCTGCGCACCCCGGCGATGATCTCGTCGAGGATGTCCTCGACGCCCGGCCGGCGCGGATCAAGATACATCCGCGAGGTCGAGATGCCCTCCTCGAACAGCGCCTTGCGGGCCCGCTCGTACGGGGTGTCGTCGGCGGTACGCCGGCTCACCGCCCGCGCCGAGGCCATCCCGAAGCTCTCCTTGTACAGCCGACCGTCGGCGTCGCGCAGCGGGTCGCCGGGCGACTCGTGGGTGCCCGCCAGCCACGAACCGATCATGACGTTGGCCGCGCCGGCCGCCAACGCCAGGGCGACGTCGCGCGGGTGCCGGACCCCGCCGTCGGCCCACACGTGTCCGCCCAGTTCACGGGCCTGAGCCGCGCATTCGAGCACGGCCGAGAACTGCGGCCGGCCGACCCCGGTCATCATCCGGGTGGTGCACATCGCCCCCGGGCCGACGCCGACCTTGACGATGTCGGCACCGGCCTCGATCAGGTCGCGGGTACCGGCGGCGGTGACCACGTTGCCGGCCGCCACCGGTACCCCGGGGGTCAGCGACCGGACCGCCCGCAGTGCGGCGATCATCCGCTCCTGGTGGCCGTGCGCGGTGTCCACGACCAGCACGTCGACGCCGGCGGCGAGAAGCTTGTCGGCCCGGCCGGTCACATCGCCGGTGATACCGACGGCGGCGCCGACCCGTAGCCGGCCGTCGGCGTCGACCGCCGGCCGGTACAGGGTGGCGCGCAGCGCCGCCTTGCGGGTGAGGATTCCGACCAGGGCGCCGTCGGCGTCGACGACCGGGGCCAGCCGGTGGTGGCCGGCCTGGAGCCGGTCGAACGCCTCGTCCGGCGCGATGTTACCGGGCAGCGTGAGCAGGTCGCCCGACATCACCGCGCCGAGCTGGGTGAACCGGTCGACATCGGCGCAGTCGACCTCGGTCACGATGCCGACCGGGCGGCCGCCGGCGACGACCACCACGGCGCCGTGCGCCCGTTTCGGCAGCAGCGCCACCGCCTGCGACACGGTATCGGTCGGGGCCAGTTCGATGGCCGTGTCGTGGACCAGGTGACGCTGCTTGACCCAGCTGACCACGTCGGCGACGACGTCGATCGGGATGTCCTGCGGGATGACCGCCAGGCCGCCGCGGCGGGCCACCGTCTCCGCCATCCGCCGGCCGGCGACCGCGGTCATGTTCGCGACCAGGATCGGCATGGTGGTACCGGTGCCGTCGGTGGTGGACAGGTCGACGTCCAGGCGCGACTCGACGCTGGAGCGCGCCGGCACCATGAATACATCGTCGTAGGTCAGGTCGTGGCCGGTCCCGGCCGGGTTGGACAAGAACTGCATGCGTCCAGTATTGGCCCTGCCCACCATCGGGGCCCGGCCATGGGAAGTCTTGAGTCTTGGCCGCACCGGGACCCGGATATCCGTAGCCTTGCGTGCCAAGGGGGTCACACCATGCAGGTACGCGACGCGATGAGCACGGCCACACTGGTGGTCGGTCCGAACCACACGCTCCGACAGGCCGCCCGGTTGATGTCCTCGCGGCACGCCGGCTCGGCGATCGTGATCGATCCGGAGGCCGCGGGTGTGGGCATCCTCACGGAGCGGGACGTGCTCAACGCCGTCGCGCGCGGTCTCGACCCCGACACCGAGCACGCGATCGACCACATCACGTGGGACCTCGTCTACGCCGGCCCGTCGTGGACGCTCGACGACGCGGCGGCCGCGATGATCCGCGGTGGATTCCGGCACCTGGTGGTCATGGACGACAGCGAGGTACTGGGCGTCATCTCGGTACGCGACGTGGTGCGGATCTGGTCGCACCAGCGCTCGGCCGTGTCAGCCTGACGCCGGGCGCGGCGAGAAGATGTCCGCCGGGTCGATGGTCAGCGGGTACGGCACGTCCGTAGCCCACCGCCCGGTGACGACGGCCGCCCGCTCGTACCCGGTTGCGGCGTCGGGTAGGGCGAGCACGGTGACGGTCCGCTCGCGCGGGTCGACGATCCAGTACCGCGGGATGCCCGCCGCCGCGTAGTCGTGCCGCTTCTGGACCAGATCCTTGCCCGCGTTGCCCGGCGACAGCACCTCCGCGACCAGGAGCACGTCGGCTGGGTGCAGGTTGGCCGCGTCGGGTGCGGCCAGCGCCTCCTCCGTGGTGATCAACAGATCCGGGATGTAGTAGGTGCGGCGGCGGTGGATGTCGATACCGATCCCGACGGTGAGCACCCGAAGTCCCGGCGGCGCCTGGCGTCGGAGAATGTCACCGATGCGGTCGTTGACGTTTCCATGCGAGACGGATGGTGCGGGGCTCACCAACAGGCTCCCGTCGGCAATCTCGTAGCGGTTGCCGTCGTCCGGGGTGTCCACGAGGTCGTCGATGGTCCAGATCCGGCCGAAGCCGTGGTTGGTGGAGACGGTCACGGTCATGCCTCCCATCCTCGCCTTCAGCGTGACAGCGCCGTCACCCCGTCCACAACCCGGTCCGGTGTCCACAGATCGTGCGCGGGGGCTTGACAAAATAACTCCGGGACATACCCCGTACGCTGTGATCCTATGACCTCCGAGCAGCTGATCTCGTTCGCCCGTGGCGCTCCGTCGCTGGACATCATCGACGTCGCGGGCCTGTCCGCCGCGGCGGTCCGGGCCTTCGAGACCGACCCGGGCGGGGTGACGGGTTACGGCACGTCGGTGGGGTACCCGCCGTTGCGGCGGTGGATCGCCGACCGGCACGGGGTCGAGCCCGGGCAGGTGCTAGTCACCAACGGGTCGATGCAGGCCGACGCGCTGCTCTTCGATCACCTGGTCCGGAGCGGCGACGATGTGGTCGTGGAGCGGCCGACCTACGACCGGACCCTGCTCAACCTGCGCGCCATCGGCGCGAACGTGCACCAGGTGACCCTCGACCAGGACGGCCTCGACGTCGACGAGCTGCGCAAGCTGCTCGAATCGGGGGTCCGGCCGACGCTCGCCCACGTCATTCCCAACTACCAGAACCCGGCCGGCGCGACCCTCACCGGTGACCGGCGGGTGGCCCTGATGGAGCTGGCCGGCGAGTACGGATTCACGATCTTCGAGGATGACCCGTACGCGGACGTCCGGTTCCGGGGCGAACGGCTGCCGTCGATGCTGAGCCTGGACACCGCCGGTACCGTCGTGCACGCCAGTTCGTTCACCAAGACGGTCTGCCCGGGGGTCCGGGTGGGTTACCTGGTCGGGCCGCCCGACACGATCGCGACGATCGCGGCGCGGGCCACCAACCTGTACATTTCGCCCGGCATGGTGAGCGAGGCGATCGTGTACCAGTTCTGCGTGTCCGGTGACCTCGACCGGTCCATCGAGACCGTGCGTACCGCGCTGGCCGAACGGGCCCGACTGCTGGCGGCGGCGCTGCGCCGGCAGCTCCCGGAGGCCCGGTTCACCGAACCCGACGGCGGGTACTTCCTGTGGATCGACTTGCCGTCCGACGTCGATGTCGATCTGGTCGCACCGGCCGCCCTGGCGCGCGGGGTGGCGGTGGTCAAGGGCAGCGACTTTCTGCTCGACGGTGGCCGCCACGCGCTGCGGCTGGCGTACTCGGCGGTGACCGCGGACCGGGTGGACGAGGGCGTGGCCCGACTGGCCGCGGCGATCACGGAGGTACGTGGACGGTAGCGGAGCGTGGCGGCCGACCGGCCCGGTTCGGGACGGCCTGTTGATGGCTGACGCCAAAACGTGATGCGCGGGGGCTTTCGCCACCCGAACGAAATGGATCACAATCCTGCCGGCACGGTCGTCGTTGCGCACCGTCGCCGTCGGCTTGATTCCCGCCCCACGGTGCCGGGCGGGCCGCCCCGCCCACCCCACCTGTGGCGGCCCGCCCGGCGCCTACCTGCGGCGTAAGGTCGCGGTAGTGTCACCGAACCAACGCGCCCGGGAGGTACCCATGGCCCGCGACGATGCCGGTACCCCGCGCAGCCTCTCCCGGACCATCGCCGCGCCGGTGCGCCGGGCGATGCACCGCATGCGCAACCCGGCCGCGCCGGTGCAGGACGCGCACAGCACCAACCACGGCAGCGGTGTGGTCGACTGCGCGCTGTACGTCGACGGCGTCCGGCAGCCGGGTGACTGGCACTACCCGGACGCGCTCGCCGCGGCCCGCCGCTCCGGTACCGGGTTCGTCTGGCTCGGCCTCAAGGAACCCGACGCGGGCGAGCTGGCCGACATCGCCGAGACGTTCGAACTCGACGAGCTGCCGGTCGAGGACGCGATCAAGTCACACCAGCGGCCCAAGGTCGAGCGGTACGGGGACATGACGTTCGTATCGCTGCGGACCGCCCGGTACGTGGAGCACGCGGAGCTGACCGAGAGCAGCGAGGTGATCGAGAGCGGCGACGTCATGATGTTCGTCGGTGCCCACTTCATCATCACCGTCCGGCACGGCAACGCCTGCAAGCTCGGTCCGGTCCGGGCCGGCCTGGAGGACAAGCGGGAACTGGTCGAGCGCGGGCCGTGGGCCGTCGCGTACGCGGTTCTGGACATGGTCGTCGACGTCCTGGTGGAGGTCTCCGCCGCGATCGAGGAGGACGTCGCGGCCGTCGAGGACAGTGTCTTCGCCCTCAAGGGCAGCGGCCGGATCCAGCGGATCTACCAGCTCAAGCGGGAACTGATGGAGTTCAAGCGGGTGGTGCTGCCGCTGCAGCGCCCGCTGACCGGCCTGACCACCGGGCAGTCGGCCGACGTACCGAAGGAGATCCGGCGGTACTTCCGCGACGTCAGCGATCACCTCAGCCGTACCGTCGAGCAGGTCGTGTACTTCGACGACGTGCTCAACTCGATCCTCGCGGCGCGGCTGGCGCAGGTGTCGGTGGACCAGAACAACGACATGCGCAAGATCGCGGCCTGGGCCGGTATCGCGGCGGTGTGGACCGCGGTCGCCGGCATCGAGGGGATGAACTTCAAGTTCATGCCGGAGCTTCACTGGAAGTACGGGTACCCGGTCGCGCTGGCGATCGTCATCGGCTTTTCGCTGGCGCTCTACCGCGGCTTCCGCCGGTCGGGCTGGCTCTAGCACCGCACGCGACAACGCCCCGCCCACGAGCTTGGCGCTCTCGCTGGGCAGGGCGTTACCGGTTGTGGTTACGGACGGGCGCCGCGGGATCCGGAACCGCCGTTGCGGGTCTCGTTGCCGACGAAGTCGCCGCCGGGCCGTGGCGCGGACGTCGCCGCACCGCCGGTCGGCTCGGACACGCCCTTCATCTGACCCAGCACGTCGGTGGCCTTGTCCTTGACGTCGTCGGCCACCGGGGACGCGGTGCCCCGCGCCGGGTCGGGCAACGATCTCGTATCGCGGGTGTCCCGGCTGAAATCGCGGCCGGTATCGGTCCCGAGACCGGTGTCCCGATCGGTTGTCCCGTACTCGTTCCAGGTCTGCTGGCGGCGTCGCGCCATGATGGCGCCCATCACACCGGCCGCCGCACCGGCGACGATCAGGCCGCCGACCAGTACCGGCCACCGGCGGGCGTCCTTCTTCTTCTGCTGCTGCCGGGTGGCCCGGCGGGCGAGCTTGTCCGCGCGCCCGGCGATCCTTTCGGCCCGGCCGGCGATCTTGTCAGCGCGCCGGGACAGCTTCTCTGCCTGCCGGGAACCACCCCGCACCGTGCCCCGCACCTTCTTCTTGGACCGCTCGTACGTGGGCTCGAGCCGCTCCCGCACCTGGTCGAGCCGGGGTTCCAGCAACGCCGCGGCCGTTCCGGCGGCGTGCGCGGCACCCTGCCGAAGGTGGTCGAGGCTCTCGCCGAACTCGTCGCGCATCAGTGCCTTGCGCGTCTTTACCTGACGCCGTCCCAACACCGGTCCCACCTCCTGTGGCGGCCAACAGGCCATGTTCCCGTTCGTTACCCATACATCTGTACCCCACCGGGCGGCGGCGGAACGTGCTGATAGCCGCCACTTCGAATCCTGCCTGTTCGAGTTCCCTCTCGGGGGTGAATCGATCGGATATGTACTCCCCGTTCCGGCCCGCGCCGCCGGCAACGGGCCCGCGACCGGCCCGGGCGCCGGCTCGCCCGCGGGCCCGCGGGCGGGTGCCCGGACACCCACCGGTACGGTGAATGGCGGCGATCTTCACCACGAAAGGGAGCATTGTGGCTGAGCGCATCTTCGTAACGTTGCACACCAACGCCGGGCCGATCCGGGCGGAACTGTTCGCCAATCACGCACCGAAGACCGTGCGGAACTTTGTCGAACTGGCGGAGGGTACGCGCGAATACACCGACCCCCGGACGCGTCAGACAGGTAGCGGGCCGTACTACGACGGCACCGTGTTCCACCGGGTGATCGACGGCTTCATGGTCCAGGGCGGCGACCCGACCGGCACCGGTACCGGCGGGCCGGGGTACACCTTCGCCGACGAGATCCACTCCGAACTCCAGTTCGACCGGCCGTACCTGCTGGCGATGGCGAACGCGGGCCCGGGTACCAACGGGTCGCAGTTCTTCATCACGGTCGGCGCGACCAGCTGGCTCAACCGCAAGCACACGATCTTCGGCGAGGTGGCCGACGACGACTCCCGCAAGGTCGTCGATTCGATCTCCGGTACGCCGACCGACGGAAGGGACCGACCGCTGCAGGACGTCGTCCTCGAACGGGTCGAAATTGAGCGGGTTCAGTAGTCTCGTGGTATGACACAAACCCCCGCCGTCGGTGTGCCGGTCTGCTACCGACACCCGTCCCGGGAGACCTACGTCCGTTGTACCCGCTGTGACCGGCCGATCTGCCCATCGTGCATGAACGAGGCGTCGGTCGGTCACCAGTGCCCGGAGTGCGTCGCCGACGGGCGGCGCACCCAGCGCTCGCCCCGGACCGCGTTCGGCGGAACGGTCGCGGGCCAGGAGGGCACCGTTACCAAGATCCTGCTCGGCGTCAACGTCGCGGTACTGATCTTCGGCGTCCTGCTGGCCGGCACCCGGGCGGCCGTCGGCGGGTCCGGCATCTTCAGCGGCGCCGGCGCGGTACAGGCGTTCGGCGCCGTGGTCGCACGGACGGTGTACCTCACCCCGGGCGGCCAGGTGTTCCTCCAGCCGGTCGGCGGCGCCCGGTCGTTCCCGGGGATCGACGACGGCGGCTACTACCGGCTGATCACCGCGATGTTCATCCACTACGGCGTCCTGCACCTGCTGATGAACATGTGGGCGCTGTGGATCCTCGGCCGCCAACTGGAGGGCGCGCTCGGCCGGTGGAGATTCCTGGCGCTGTACCTGCTCGCCGGCCTCGGCGGCAACGTGGCGGCGTACCTGTTCAGCCCGAACGCGCTCTCGGCCGGGGCGTCGACCGCCCTGTTCGGCCTGTTCGCCGCGTTCGCGATCGTGGTGCGCCGGCTCGGCGGCAGCCTGTCCTCGGTGATCCCCATCCTGGTCATCAACCTGATCATTACGTTCGCGGTACCGGGCATCTCGATCGCCGGTCACCTGGGCGGGCTGGTCACCGGTGCGATGGTCGGCGCGGGTCTGGCCTACGCTCCCCGCAACGCCCGAACCCAGGTACAGCTGGCCTGCCTGGCCGGCGTGTTCGTGCTGCTCGCCTTCCTCACCCTGCTCGGCCCGACGCTGCACCCGTAGTAGCTCCGCCCGACGCCGCACCCGTCGCCCGACGCCGCCCACAGCTCAGTCGGCCGACGACCGCCAGGTGGCACCGCGGAGCAGATCCTCGGCGCCGAGCCAGACGAAGTTCATCAGGCGCGCCGCCGTCCGCTCCGGATCGGAGTCGGCGTGGTCGACGAGCCAGTCGGCCATCGATTCGGCGGCACCGACCAGGGCGTAGGTCACCGCCTCGATGGCCGACGGGCCGCCGGGGCCGCCCACCCCGGCCACCGCCCGGGACAGCAGCAGCGACACGATCTCGACGACCCGGCACCGCATCG
>JAVHWE010000179.1:0-2906 GCA_032160285.1 Micromonosporaceae bacterium
TCGGCGCGGCGATTCGACGGGAATGGGACTGGCGGGTCAAGCGGGGGGAGCCGTTGGACCACCTGCGCGCCTTCGAGCACCTGGTCAGACGCCTGGAGTGAGCGTCGTCCGAGCCGGTTGGTCACGACCGGCTGTCGGGATGCGGTCAGCGCGACTGTTCGGAGCCTGACAGCGCGCCGACGCCGCCAGAGGCGACGATGATCGCGGTGACGGACCCAGGCGGAATCCGGTCACTGGCGCCGAGGCGGGCGACGCGAACGTGGGGGTGCGCGTCGCCCGCCCCGTCTGTGCACCCGATGTCTGTGCACCCGATTTTGCTAGATATAGACATTGCTGCTTGTTGAACCGGTCGCCCGGCCCCTAGCCTCTCAGTCAGCTTTCCTAATAGAAGCCACCCTGGAGGCACCATGGGTACGGCAGGGCGCATATCCTCCTCGTTCGCGGCGCTGCTGGCCGCGGGTACCGCGATCGCGGCGGTGTCGAGTCCACTGGCGGCGTCGGCGGCCACGCTGGCGGCAACGTCGGCCCCGGCGGCGGCAACGGGGGCCAGCCTGTTGATCGCGTCGCTTCAGAACGTCGTGCCGGCGCCGGTGACGGTCCGGCCGGCCCGCGGCGTCAGGTTCGCCCTCGGGCCGAGTGCCAAGATCTTCGCCGTCCCGACGGCCGACGGTGTGGCCGGCTACCTGGTCGACATCCTGCGCCGCTCGACCGGGTACTCGCTGCCGGTCATGCCCGCGCCCGCCGGTTCCCCGATGCCGGGGATCTCGCTGCTGCTCACCGGCGCCGACCCGCGCGTCGGCGCCGAGGGCTACCAGCTCGACGTCACGGCCGCCACCGTGGTGCTCCGCGCGCAGACCCCGGCCGGGCTCTTCGCCGGGGTCCAGACGCTGCGCCAACTGCTGCCGGGCTCGATCGAGAGGTCGACCCCGCAGGCGGGCCCGTGGACCATACCGGGCGGCACCATCATCGACTATCCGCGGTTCGCGTACCGGGGGGCGATGCTCGATGTGGCGCGCCACTTCTTCGATGTATCCGCCGTGGAGCGCTACATCGACCAGCTCGCCCAGTACAAGATCAATTTTTTTCACCTGCACCTGGCCGATGACCAGGGCTGGCGGATCGCCATCGACAGCTGGCCGCGGCTCACCACGGTCGGCGGCAGCACCCAGGTCGGTGGCGGGCCGGGCGGCTTCTACACCAAGGCCGACTACCGCGCGATCGTCGCGTACGCGCAGGCCCGGTTCATCACGGTGGTGCCGGAGATCGACATGCCCGGTCACGTGAACGCCGCGCTGGCCAGCTACGCCGACCTGACCTGCGACGGCGTCGCGCCACCGCTCTACACCGGTACCGCCGTGGGGTTCAGTTCGCTGTGCACCAGCAAGGCGATCACGTACCGGTTCGTCGACGACGTCGTCGGCGAGATCGCCGCGCTCACCCCCGGGCCGTACGTGCACATCGGCGGTGACGAGGCCAGCGCCACCAACGCCGCCGACTACGCCATGTTCATGAACCGGGCACAGCAGATCGTCGCCAACCACGGCAAGACGGTGCTGGCCTGGCACCAGGTGGTGGGTGCCACGCCGCTGCCGTCGACGGTCGCCCAGTTCTGGGGCACGACGTCCGACGCGCCGACCGTGGCGGCGGCCGCCGCGCGGGGCACGAAGATCCTGATGTCGCCGGCCAACCGGTCGTACCTCGACATGAAGTACACCGCGGCCACGGTGCTCGGCCAGACCTGGGCCGGGCTGATCGAGGTGATGGACGCCTACAACTGGGATCCGGCCACGATCGTCAACGGGGTCGGCGCGTCCGCGGTCCGGGGTGCCGAGGCACCACTGTGGACGGAGACGATCCGCACCAGCGCCGACATCGAGTTCATGGCGTTCCCCCGGTTGCCGGCGATCGCCGAGCTGGTGTGGTCGCCGGCGGCCACGCACAACTGGACCGCGTTCCGTACCCGGCTCGGCGCGCAGGCGCCCCGCTGGACCGCCCAGAACATCAACTTCTACCGCTCGCCCCAGGTCGCCTGGGCCGCTTCCTGATCGTCGCCCGACCCTGCGGTGCCGCCCGCAGACCCGGGGGCGGCACCGCGGGGGTACGGGCGGCACCGCCCGTGCGCCGAGGGCGTGCGGTAGCCCGCGACGGGGATGCGGCAGGATGTGTCGCATGGACGACGTGAACCGGGCCGCCGGAACCTTGGTGCTGCTGCGCCACGGCGAGAGCGAGTGGAACGCCACGAACCTCTTCACCGGCTGGGTCGACGTCGACCTCAGCGCCAAGGGCGAGACCGAGGCCCGGCGCGGCGGTGAGTTGCTGCGCGACCACGACCTGTTGCCGGACGTGCTGCACACGTCGGTGCTGCGGCGCGCCATCCAGACCGCCGAGATCACGTTGGCCGTGGCCGGCCGGCACTGGATCCCGGTGCGCCGCTCCTGGCGGCTCAACGAGCGCCACTACGGCGCGTTGCAGGGCAAGAACAATAAGGAGACCCTCACCGAGTACGGCGAGGAGCAGTTCGCGCTCTGGCGCCGCTCCTACGACACCCCGCCGCCACCGATCGCCGACGACGACGAGTGGTCGCAGGTCGGCGACGCCCGGTACGCGGCGCTGCCGCCGGAGCTGATCCCGCGTACCGAGTGCCTGAAGGACGTGGTGGCCCGGATGCTGCCGTACTGGTACGACCGGATCGTGCCGGACCTGCTGACCGGCCGGACGGTGCTGGTCGCGGCGCACGGCAACTCGCTGCGGGCGCTGGTGAAGCACCTCGACGGGGTATCGGACGCCGCGATCGCCGGCCTGAACATCCCCACCGGCATCCCGCTGCGGTACGACCTCGACGGCGATCTGCGGCCGACAACCCACGGCGGAGCTTATCTCGACCCCGAGGCGGCAGCCGTCGCCGT
>JAVHWE010000197.1:0-3887 GCA_032160285.1 Micromonosporaceae bacterium
AGGCTGCCGTCGTGCCGCGCCTCCGGTCGTCCGTCACCGCCATTACCGACCGACACCCGCGCGGGTCGCTGCGGCCACACCAGCGGGTCATCCACGGGTACCGGCGGGCCTTCCTGATGGGCGGTTCCGGCCCGGCGCTGCTGTTCATCCACGGTATCGGTGACTCGTCGCAGACCTGGGGCGACATCCTGCCCGCGCTCGCCCGCGACCACACCATCGTCGCCCCGGACCTGTTGGGTCACGGCGCCTCGGACAAGCCCCGGGCCGACTACTCGCTCGCCGCGTACGCCTGCGGCATGCGCGACCTGCTCTCGGTGCTGGACATCGACCGGGCCACGGTCATCGGCCACTCGCTCGGCGGCGGGGTGGCGATGCAGTTCGCCTACCAGTTTCCGGAACGGTGCGAACGTCTCGTCCTGATCAGTACGGGGGGCGTCGGGCGGGACGTCACGTTCGCCCTGCGCGCCGCCTCCGCGCCCGGCGCCGACATCCTGCTGCCGCTGCTCACCCCGCTCGCCGAACTGCCGCCGATCGCGTGGTCGCTGCGCCTGTTCGGGAACCTGCTCAAGCGGCTCGGCTCGCCCATCGGCGAGGACGCTGACGACATCCTGGCCGGCTACCGCCGACTCGGTGACCCGTTCGCGCGCAGCGCGTTCCTGCGGACGCTGCGGGCCGTGGTGGATCCGCGCGGTCAGGTGGTCACCATGCTCGACCGGAGCTACCTGGCCGAGAAGATGCCGACCCTGCTGATCGGGGGCAAGCGCGACCCGGTCATCCCGTTCCGCCACACCGAGGTGGCCCACGCGGCCATGCCGGGCAGCCAGCTCGTCGTGTTCGCCAACGCCGGCCACTTCCCGCACCACCACGCTCCCGAGCGATTCGTCGCGGTACTCCGGCGGTTCCTCGCCGAGACCGAACCGCACCAGTACGACCCGGCGGTGTGGCGGGCACTGCTGCGCTCGGGGCGCCCGGAGGTCAGCCGCAACTCCGCGGTCGGCCTGGCCCAGGACGAGATCGCCCGGGCCACCACCCCCAGCGGTACCTGACCGGGGCGATTGGTCAGCGGTCGGCCTTGGCGGCCGCCTTCAGCTGCTTCTTGTACTCGCGAACCTGGCCCAGGCTCGGTTCGTCGACGATGTCGGCGACCGAGCGGTACGAGCTGGCGTCGCCGAACTGGCCGGCCGCCTCGCGCCAGCCGGGCGGGCGTACGGCCAGCTGCTTACCGAGCAGCGCCGTGAAGATCTGTGCCTTCTGGACACCGAAGCCGGGCAACGCCTTAAGCCGTTTCACCAGGTCGGCGCCGGTACCCGCGCCGGACCAGACCGCCGCGCCGTCCCCGCCGTACTCGTCGCGCACGATCACGCACAGCGCCTGCACCCGCGCCGCCATCGAGCCGGGGAACCGGTGCAGTGCCGGCGGGGTGGCAAAGATCGCGGCCAGCGCCTCCGGGGCGTGCCCGGCGATGGCCGCCGCGTCGAGCCGGTCGACGCCGAGGCGCTGGGCCAGCCGGTACGGGGCGACAAACGCCCGTTCCAGCGGAATCTGCTGGTCGAGCAGCATGCCGATCAGCAAGGCGAGCGGATCGGTGGCGAGCATCCGGTCGGCCTCGGGCTCCTGGGCGAGGTACAGCTTCGACATGACTGACAGCCTGCCAGACGACCGCCCGCATCGTTCGCCGGCCGGGCGGGCAGGATGATCGGGTGACCGACGCTCTCCTGCCACCCGACGGCATCGACCGGCTGCGCACGGCGCTGACCCGCGCGGGATACACCTCCGGTGGCATCGCCGACCGGATCGGGCCGGCCGCGACCGCCGCGATGGCCCGCAACGACCTGCGGGCCGGGCTGGCCGCGCTGGCCGGCGACGGCGACCCGCTGGCCACACTGATCCGGCTGTTCGTGTGCGGCGAAACCGAACCGGCGGCCGCCGTGGCGGCGGCCTTCGACCCGTTGCCGCTCGACGCCGCGCTCACCGCCGGCCTCGTCGAGCCGGCCGGCCGCGGCGAACGCGGCGGCCCCGCCACCCCGGCCACCGACGACAAGCGCGGCGGCCCCGCCACCCCGGCCACCGACAAGCGCTGCGGCCTGCGGGCCGGGATCTGCCTCGACGCGTACGGCGAGCGGTGGATCGTCTCCGATGTGGATGCCGGCATGCGTCCCGGCCGGCCGCTGGCCGCCGACCATGTGCTGGGCGTCGGCGGGGCGTCGACCACGCTGGCCCAGTCGACCATCCGCCGGCCGGTGGAGTGCGCGCTCGATCTCGGCACCGGCTGCGGGGTGCAGGCGCTGCACCTGTCCGAGCACGCGACCCGGGTAACCGCGACCGACCTGTCCCCCCGCGCGCTGAGGTTCGCCGCGACCACGGCGGCGCTCAACTCACTCGACTGGGAACTGCTCCAGGGTGACCTGGCCGAACCGGTCGCCGGGCGCCGGTTCGACCTGGTCGTCAGCAACCCGCCGTTCGTGGTCGGACCCGGTAGCACCGCGTACACGTACCGCGACTCGGGCCGGCCCGGCGACGCGGTCTGCGCCGAGCTGGTCCGGGCCGCGCCGGTGCTGCTCCGCGACGGCGGGTACCTGCAGTTCCTCGCCAACTGGCTGCATGTGGCCGGTACCGACTGGGCGGACCGGGTCGCCGGCTGGGTCCGCGGTACCGGACTGGACGCGTGGGTGATCCAGCGCGAGGTGTCCGACCCCGTCGGGTACGTGGACCTGTGGCTCACCGACGCGGCCGAGGAGCCGGCGAGCCGACCGGCCCGGGCAGCGGCCTGGCTGGACTGGTTTCGTGCCAACAAGGTCGAGGCGGTCGGGTTGGGCCTGGTCACGCTGCGCGCGGGCGGTCACGCGGAGCCGACGGTACGCGTCGAGGAGCTGCGTCAGCCGGTCGACCAGCCGTTCGGTGATCACGTCGGGCCGTGGTTCGACCGGCAGGATTGGCTGCGCGACGCTGACCCGCTGCTGGATGCGCGGCTGGTGGCGGCGAGCGACCTGCAGCTGCGCCAGGAGGCCAGCCGCGCGGGCGACGGTTGGCAGGTCGACCGGCAGGTCCTGACCCTCACCAGCGGCCTGCGCTGGTCCGAACAGGTGGATCCGGTGATCCTGGCGCTGGTGAGTTCGAGCGACGGTGCGCTGACGGTGCGTGACCAACTGGACCTGTTGTCGGCCGCCCACGACGTGGACACCGAGATCCTCGCCGAGGCCGCGCTGCCGGTGGTCGCGCACCTGGTCGAGCGGGGCATTCTCCGGCCGGCCGGAGTGTGACCGGGCTTACTCCTGATTTCGTGCCATCGGCGGGCCGCCTCACCCGGGCTTCACGCCCGGTCAGCCAAGCTTTCCGCACATGATGCGCCACATTGTCAATGGGGGAGGCGAGTGCAGTGGCTCAGCCGCTGATCGACATGGAGTCCGACACGCGTAACGGGCTCGACGCGTCGGGCTTCGACGCCGCGGATATGGACGCGGTGGAGGCGTCCGAGCGGGTCTCGGGAGTCGACGACCGGGGCGCCTCCCCCGACCTGGTCCGGGCCTACCTGAACGGAATCGGCCGGACCAAGCTGCTCACGGCGGCGCAGGAGGTCGAGCTGTCCAAGCGGATCGAGGCCGGCCTGTACGCGGTGGAGAAGCTGACCGCGCTCGACACCCTCGACGGGGTACCGGCGACGGAGCTCGCGGTGGTGGCCGCCGAGGGTCGGGCCGCGAAGAACCATCTGCTGGAGGCGAACCTCCGGCTCGTGGTGAGCATCGCCAAGCGGTACACCGGTCGCGGCATGGCGTTCCTGGACCTCATCCAGGAGGGCAACCTCGGCCTCATCCGCGCCGTCGAGAAGTTCGACTACACCAAGGGCTACAAGTTCTCCACCTACGCCACCTGGTGGATCCGCCAGGCCA
>JAVHWE010000570.1:0-4379 GCA_032160285.1 Micromonosporaceae bacterium
GCATCGCGACGACCACGTCGCCGATCTCGACCTTCTCCCGGCCGAGGATGTCATCCTCCTCCACCACGCCGACGCCGGTACCCGAGATGTCGTACTCGTCGGGACGCATCACACCCGGGTGTTCGGCGGTCTCGCCACCCAGCAGGGAACAGCCGGCGTACCGGCAGCCGTCGGCGATACCGGCGCCGATCTCGGCCACCCGATCGGGTACCACCTCGCCGCAGGCGATGTAGTCGAGCAGGAACAGCGGCTCCGCACCGCACGCGACCAGGTCGTCGACGACCATGGCGACCAGGTCGATACCGACCGTGTCGTGGATTCCGAGCGCCTGCGCCACGACCAGCTTGGTACCGACGCCGTCCGTTGACGAGGCGAGGATCGGGTTGCGATACCTCTTCACGTCCAGCCGGAACAGTCCGGCGAAGCCGCCGATGTCGCCGACCACCTCGGGGCGCCAGGTCCGGTGCACCTTGTTCTTGAGCAGCTCCACGGCCTGCTCCCCGGCGTGAATGGAGACCCCGGCGTCGGCGTACGTGACGGTACGTCGCCGGGGGCCGCGGCCGCCGTTGGTCGCCGCCGACCACAGTTGCTTCTGCGACTTCTCCGCGGCCGGCGCGTGCTCGACCCGCGGTGCCTGCTCGGTGGCGGCCACTTGCTGGTTGTCGGCCGGGTCGGGTTCGCCGTTGGAGCCCGACTGGCCGGTGCGCTCGGTCACGTGCGTCACATTCTCCCCTTATGCGTCGCGGCTGCCACCGCGGTGACCGGCGGGTCGATCACTCGTGCCCGCCGGGTGAAGCGTGTGCGTTACGGACGCAGGAGCGCATCCGTACCGCCCGGGCTGGCGACGACCGGATCGTCGTCGACGGCGGGCTCGCCCGCACCCGAGCGCCAGGTGGTGCCGCTGCCGGGCGACGCCGGCTGGATACCGCGCCGCTGCGCGTGGTCTCCGGAGCCGGTCGCGACCGCGGCCGTTTTGGCCAGGCCCTCCAGTACATGCTTGCCGATGACGTTGTCGGCCGGCAGTTCGATCGGGTAGACCCCGTCGAAGCAGGCCCGGCACAGGCGGGTTTTCGGTTGTTCGGTCGCCGCGATCACGCCGGGCAGCGACGCGTACCCCAGGGTGTCGGCGCCGATTGAGCGCCGGATGCCCTCGGCGTCCAGGCCGTTGGCCAGCAGCTCGGCCCGGGTGGCGAAGTCGATGCCGTAGAAGCACGGCCACTTCACCGGTGGCGACGCGATGCGCACGTGCACCTCGACGGCGCCGGCCTCGCGCAGCATCCGCACGATGGCACGTTGGGTGTTGCCCCGCACGATGGAGTCGTCGACCACGACCACCCGCTTGCCCCGCACCACGTCGCGCAGCGGATTCAGCTTGAGCCGGATGCCGAGTTGGCGGATCGTCTGGGACGGCTGGATGAACGTACGCCCCACGTACGCGTTCTTCACCAGACCCATCCCGTACGGGATGCCGGACTCCTGGGCGTAGCCGATGGCCGCCGGCGTGCCCGATTCGGGTACCGGGATGACCAGGTCGGCGACGGCGGGATGCTCACGGGCGAGCGCCTTGCCGATACCGACCCGGGCGGCGTACACGTTGCGACCGCTGATGGTGGTATCCGGCCGCGCCAGGTACACGTACTCGAAGAGGCAGCCCTTGGGATCCTGCGCGGCGAACCGGTTCGACCGCAGCCCGTGCTCGTCGATCGCCACCAGCTCGCCCGGCTCGATCTCGCGGACCACGCTGGCGCCGACAATGTCCAACGCGGCTGTTTCGCTGGCGACCACCCAGCCCCGCTCCAGCCGGCCCAGTACCAGCGGGCGGACGCCCTGCGGATCGCGGGCCGCGTACAGCGTGTTCTCGTCCATGAAGACGAAGCTGAACGCGCCCTCCAGCGTCGGCAGCACATCGAGCGCCGCGGCCTCGACCGACATGTCCGGGCGGGCCGCGAGCAGGGCGGTCACCAACGCGGTGTCGGACGTGGTGCGGCCGTCACCGGCACCGAGTTCGCCGACCCGGCGGGCCAGGTCGGCGGTGTTGACCAGATTGCCGTTGTGCGCAAGCGCGATGGTGGCGGCCGAGCCGTCACCATTGGTCCGCAACGGCGTCGCGCGCAGCGTCGGCTGCGCGTTTTCCCAGTTGGACGCGCCGGTGGTGGAGTACCGCGCGTGGCCGATGGCGATGTGTCCGCGCAGACTCGCCAACGTCGGCTCGTCGAACACCTGGGCCACCAGGCCCAGGTCCTTGTAGACCACGACGCCCGAGCCGTCGGACACCGCGATCCCCGCCGCCTCCTGGCCCCGGTGCTGCAGCGCGTACAGCCCGAAGTAGGTGAGCTTGGCGACCTGCTCGCCGGGGGCCCAGACACCGAAGACACCACAGGCGTCCTGGGGGCCTGGCTGTTGTGGGTCGAGGTCGTGACTCAACCGACCGTCGCCTCGGGGCACTGCCGCTCCTGAATGTCGCCTTGGCCGTGTCGGGGCGATGACGCCGCTGGCACGCTGGTCGTCGTCGCGGACCACCAGTGTACGCGAGTTGCAGAGTGCAACCCACAGCCACGATTCGGGTGCTTGCGGTAGCAGTCTGCCGCACGACCCCGTTTGTCACAAGGGAAGAAACACCGATAAATCGGCGCGAACGCCGCTAGCCCGGACACGTCCGGTGGCGACCGCATCAGCCCAGGTCAACCGATTGGTGATCAGCTCCACCCAGGTTACCGGGTCCATTTCCACCACATTTGGCGGAGTACCTCGGGTGTGACGTGGCCCTTCGCCGCACTGAATCGCACCGAACGGCGGAACGCGTACCTCCACCGAACGGCCGGGAGCCTTGGCGGCCAGCACAGATAAGCTCGCCCGAACGGCGTCACGCAGCATAGCCCGGTCCGGCGAACGGCCGGCGGCGAGCGCATCGATGACCGCCGAAACCGCCGCGGAATGGGGCTGCTCACCGGACACCTCGGGACGATACGACCGCCCGTAGCGGGATGGCAACACAGTCCGCCTTTCGCGCCCGAGGCTGACAAGGCATAGTTTGCTGCGGCGCAGGATCTGGCGACGATCGCTGTACGGGACAGATTGCCGAATGTGCGGGCAAAAGGCGATGGGGAAGGGTAGTGATGACGGTCGGCCGGGGATGGGACCGGGGGGCAATGCGGACCGGGGGGCACTGCACATGACGAAGCACCGGACAACCGCGCTCGCCGGGGTCGGCATGGCGGTCGCGGTCGCCATCGGAACGCTCACGGTCGCCGCGCCGGCGTACGCGGCCGACAAGGTAGATGTATCGGTGATCGCACCGGGCACCTTCAACCCCGGCGACACGCAGCTGCTCAACATCGAGGTCACCAACAAGACCAACGGTCCCCTCACCGTGGTCGTCTCGGTCAGCGGCCTCGACAACTTCACGGTCAGCGACCCGCAGGGCTGCGCCGGATCACCCAACGGATGCACCGTCGCGTTCGGCGTCGACGACAGCACCAAACAGGTGAGCTTCAGCATGAAGGCAACCGGCACGCCCGACGCCGGTCAGCAGCGGACCGACCACGGCCGGGTCACCGCGCGGGCACCGGGCAACGATACGGCGACCGACAACTTCGACGCCACCGTGAAGGCGCAACCGCAGGCGCCCACCGTCACGCAGATCTCCGGTTCGGTACGCGACCAGACCACCGGCATCGCGCTCAAGGGCGCCACGGTGGCCATCCAGGACGGCGGCGCCTGCGGTCCCGGCAAGTGCGAGACCGGTACCGACAACAGCGGCCAGTTCAGGTTCACGTCACGACCGGACCGGCCGATCACCCCGGGCACCATCCAGATCGGCGCCCGCAAGACCGGGTACGAGATCGCCACGCAGTCGCTGGACGCGCGGGCCGGCCAGTCGCTCAACGTCAGCCTCAAGCTCAAGCCCAGCGCCGATGTGACCGCCTCGGCGTCCGCGGATCCGCTGCCCACACTCGACGCCCTCCAGCCGACCGGCGGGGCGGTTACCCCGACCGGGGCGGCCGCGCAGCAGAACGTGAGCGACTCCGGCCCCAGCACCCTTTCGTGGATCGTGATGATCCTCGCCGGTCTGCTCGTGCTGGCCGGCATCGGCGTCTTCGTGGTGCTCTTCCTCAACCGCAAGAAGGGCGACGACGAGGGCGGCGACAACGACCCCGCCGGCAACCCGCCGACCGGGCCTCCCGGCCGTTACGGCGCCGTCCCGGCGGCGACGATGGTCGGCCGACCGGCCGGCATGACGCAGGCCGGGATGCCGATGCCGGGTGCGGGCGACGCCGCGACCGCGATCCTGCACGCGCAGCGGCCCGAGGACGAATATCCGGACCCGTACGCCGCACCCCGGTCAGCCGGCCCACCGAACTATCCGCCGGCGGGCGCGG
>JAVHWE010000256.1:0-11952 GCA_032160285.1 Micromonosporaceae bacterium
CTCCGGGTATGGTTTCGGACCCGCTCGTCGCCCGGATGCGTCCCTTCGGTACCACGATCTTCGCCGAGATGTCCGCGCTCGCGGTGCGGACCGGCTCCGTCAACCTCGGCCAGGGTTTCCCGGACACCGACGGGCCGGCTGAGATGCTCGACGCCGCGGTCGACGCGATCCGGGGCGGCTCCAACCAGTACCCACCGGGTCCGGGTCGGCCGGAGTTGCGTGCGGCGATCGCGGCGCACCAGTCCGCGTACCGGGGTCTGGATTACGACCCGGACGCCGAGATCCTGGTCACCGCGGGTGCCACCGAGGCGATCGCGGCGACGATCCTCGCGCTCTGCGAGGCCGGTGACGAGGTGGTGTGCTTCGAGCCGTACTACGACTCGTACGCCGCGTCGATCGCCCTGGCCGGGGCCGTTCGCCGGCCGGTCACGCTGCGCGCGGTCGGCACGGGTTACGCCTTCGAGCCGGATCAGCTGCGCGCCGCATTCGGTCCGCGTACCCGACTGGTCCTGCTCAATTCGCCGCACAACCCGACCGGCAAGGTCTTCACCCGGGCCGAACTGGAGCTGATCGCCGAGCTGTGCGTACGCCACGGCGTCATCGCGGTCACCGACGAGGTGTACGAGCATCTCGTCTTCGACGGCGTGCACGTACCGATCGCGGGCCTGCCGGGGATGCGCGACCGCACCGTCCTGATCTCCTCGGCGGGAAAGACCTTTTCGTGTACCGGCTGGAAGGTCGGCTGGGCGTGTGGCCCGGCCCGGCTGATCTCGGCGGTGACCCGGGTCAAGCAGTTCCTGACCTTCGTGAACGCCGCGCCGTTCCAGCCGGCGGTCGCGGTGGCGCTGGCGTTGCCGCCGTCCTACTACGACGGTTTCCGGGATTCGTTGCGGAGCAAGCGCGACCGGCTCTGCGCGGGTCTGTCCGACGCCGGGTTCGGGGTGCTCCGCCCGGCCGGGACGTACTTCGTGACGGCCGACATCACCCCGCTGGGCGGGCGCGACGGCCTGGAATTCTGCCGCTCGCTGCCCGAGCGGTGCGGCGTGGTCGCGGTACCGACGCAGGTCTTCTACGACGACGTCGAGGCCGGCCGGCACCTCGTCCGGTTCGCCTTCTGCAAGCGCGACGAGGTACTCGACGAGGCGGTCGCCAGGCTGCGCAAACTCGGTTCTTCATAACAGATCGACCGCGCCGGCGCGACCCCATCCACAGCCCACCCTCGCTGTCCACAGCCGACGGTCCGCGCTTGCCGGCCAGCCGCCGCCAGCGCGATCGTTCGGCCATGACACAGGCGAAGGACACGGTCGGTGCGTACGGCGAACGGGTCGCCCTGGCACACCTGGTGGAGCAGGGCATGGTGGTGCTCGACCGGAACTGGCGGTGCCGCACCGGCGAGATCGACCTGATCCTGCGCGACGGCTCCGACCTGGTCTTCGTCGAGGTCAAGACCAGGCGTGGCGACCGGTTTGGCACCCCCGCCGAGGCGGTCGACCGCTCGAAGGTACGCCGGCTGCGGCGCCTCGCCGCGCAGTGGCTCGCCCAGGCCGGGCTGCGCCCGCACACCGTGCGGTTCGACGTGGTCAGCGTGCTGCCGCAGGCCAGTGGGGCGGCCCGGGTCGAGCACCTGCGCGGAGCGTTCTAGTGGGGTACGCGAAGGTCTACTCGGTCGCGCTGCTCGGCGTCACCGGCGAGGTCGTGATGGTGGAGGCCCACCTCGCCACCGGCCTGCCCCACATGATCGTGTCCGGCCTACCCGATACCGCGCTCGTCGAATCACGCGACCGGGTCCGGTCGGCGATCGTGAACTCCGGCGAGACCTGGCCACAGCAGCGCATCACGGTCAACCTGCTCCCCGCCCACCTGCCCAAACACGGGTCCGGCTTCGATCTCGCCGTCGCCACGGCCATCCTCGCCGGGGCCGGTGTGGTGCCGACCGACCTGCTGTACCGGGCGGTGCTGCTCGGCGAGCTCGGCCTCGACGGGACGGTCCGCCCGACCCGTGGCGTGCTGCCGGCCGTGCTAGCCGCCGCCCGGGCCGGGATCGCCCAGGTGGTGGTGCCGGTCGCCAACGCGGCCGAGGCCAGCCTGGTCCCCGGCGTGACCGTGCGGGCCACCGACTCACTGCGGCAGCTGGTCGCCTTCGCCCGCGACGGGGTACCGCTGCGGGCTCCGGTACCGGCGCAGGCGCCGCCCGAACGGCCCGGTCCGGACCTCGCCGACGTGCTCGGGCAGGAGCGCGGCCGGCGGGCGATCGAGCTCGCCGCGGCCGGCGGCCACCACCTCGCCCTGTTCGGGCCGCCCGGGGCAGGCAAGACAATGCTGGCGCAGCGGCTGCCGAGCATCCTGCCACCGCTGCCCGATGACGCGGCCCTCGAGGTCACCGCGGTCCACTCGATCGCGGGCGTGTTACCGGTCGGCAGCCCGCTGATCCGCCGGCCACCGTTCCAGGCCCCGCACCACACCGCGACGATGCCGGCCCTGGTCGGCGGCGGCTCCGGGCTGGCCCGGCCGGGCTCGCTCAGCCTCGCCCACCGCGGGATCCTGTTCCTCGACGAGGCGCCCGAATTCGGCCGTCGCGTCCTCGACGCGCTCCGCCAGCCCCTCGAGGACGGCGAGGTACGGCTGCGCCGCGCCGGCGGCGAGACGCACTACCCGGCGCGGGTCCAGCTCGTCCTCGCCGCGAACCCGTGCCCGTGCGCGCGGCCGGAGGGCGACCAGCGCTGCGACTGCAGCCGGCTGGTCCGCCGCCGCTACCTCGGCCGGCTGTCCGGTCCGCTGCTCGACCGGATCGACCTGCAGGTGACGCTGCTGCCGGTGACGTCGTCGGCCCTGCTCGCCGACACCGACCGCGCCGAGTCGTCCGCCACCGTCGCGGCCCGGGTGGCCGCCGCCCGGGCCGCGGCCGCCGCCCGCTGGGCCGCCACGGAGCCGACGATCGCCGCCCGGTCAGCCGACACGACGGCCGAGCTCGCCACCCACCGGGCCGAGGTCGCCACCCACCGGGCCGACCCGAGGGTCGAGGTCACCACCCAGCGGACCGACCCAGCCGGGGCTGTCGACCAGCCGGACGGCGACCCGTTCGATCGCCGCGATCGCATCCGCGCCGGGCGGCCCGACCTGGCCCGGGTTGGCCGGACCGACGCACCGGCGATCCGCAACGCGGACGTCACCGGGGCGATCCTGCGCGACCGGCGCTGGCGGCCACCCCGATCGGTCACCGCCGTACTGGCCCAGGCGGTGGACCGCGGTCAGCTGTCGGCGCGTGGATACGACCGCGTGGTCAAGACCGCCTGGACCATCTGCGACCTGGACGGTCGGCACCGCCCGGACGCCGGTGACATGGCCGAGGCACTGGAGCTACGGAAGGGGACGCTGCTGTGAACACCGCCGACGAGGTACGGCTGGCCCGGATCGCGCTCGGCTGCCTGGCCGAACCGGGCAATCGCGACCTCGGCGTACTGGTCCGCCGGTGCGGGCCGGTCGACGGGCTGCATCGGCTGCTCGCCGGGGCGGTGCCGGCGCGGCTTGCCGAGGCGGCGCGGCTGCGCCTCACCGGCGGCGAGCGCGACGCCACGCCTGATCCGGCGGTCTCGGTCCGAGCCGCGCGGACTCTGGCCGAGCGGCTGCTGACCACCGCCGACCGGCTCGGCGCCCGCGCGGTCACACCGGAGGACGACGAGTGGCCGCACCAGCTCGACGATCTGGTCCACCTCAGCCGGGCAGCGGACGGCCGGACGGTCGAGCGCGACACCGACCCGCCCAACTGCCTGTGGGTACGCGGCGACCCGCAGCTGGCCGGCGCGCTCGACCGGTCCGTGGCTGTGGTCGGGGCACGGGCCTCGAGCGGCTACGGCACGTACGTCGCCACCGACCTGGCACACGGCCTTGCCGAGCGCGGCTGGACGGTGGTGTCGGGCGGGGCGTTCGGCATCGACGCGGCGGCGCACCGGGCCGCGCTGGCCGCCGGTGGGGTGACCGTGGCCGTCCTGGCCTGCGGGGTCGACCGGCCGTACCCGGTCGGCCACGCCAACCTTTTCGACCAGATCGCCGAGGTGGGCCTGCTCATCAGCGAGTGGCCGTTCGGGTCGGCGCCGCACCGCATGCGGTTCCTCGTCCGCAACCGGGTCATCGCGGCGGCCACCCGCGGCACGGTCGTCGTCGAGGCCGCCGTCCGCAGCGGCTCGCGGCAGACGCTCGGCCGGGCCCGCGCACTCGGCCGGCGGGCGATGGCCGTGCCGGGCCCGGTCAGCAGCGCGATGTCGGTCGGCTGCCACGCCGAGCTGCGCGAGGAGGGTACCCGGCTGGTGAGTGACCATGCGGAGGTCATCGAGGAGGTCGGCCGGATCGGCGATGACCTCGCCCCGCTGCCGCGTGGGGTCCACCGTCCACACGACGCGCTGGACCCGCTCGCCAGCCAGCTGCTCGACGCGGTCCGGCCGGGTAGGGCGCGCAGCGCGGAGGAGATCGCCGCCGCGGCCGGGGTGAGCGGGCGCGACGCCCGCCGTACTTTGCCGCGGCTGATCGAGACCGGGTTCGTGGTCGAACACGATGCCGGGTACCGGCTGGCCCCGGGGGGCACGCGGTGACGCCGTGTCAACGTTTCGGCGCGCGCGGTATGGGTAGACCCATGGAATCCGCGTGAGGCGTGGGCAGACCCATGGAATCCAGTCCGCAAGGAGGGCCATTCCCATGAACTCGTTCGTCGTAGTTCAGCTCGACGGCGCCGCGCTGATCTGGACCGACGGCGTACTTGACTCACCCATCGCCCCGGAGCTGTACCGCGTCCTGCGCGAACTGTTCGACGGGGGGAAGCGACCGGTGGTCGTCGACCTGGTCGCCGTGCCTTCCATCGACGATAGTGTATGCGCTGTGTTGGCGGCGGCGGCGGTCCGCGCCGGACAACTCGGCTTCGGGCTGGACATCCGGCTGCCCGGCGGCTGCGCGGACTCGGTGCGGGACGCGGACGGCCTGCGCCGCGCGCTCGTCCAGGCGTACCCGTCGACCGCCTGACGCCACCGCCGGCCACCGCCGGGACCGGATAACTGAGCGGCGTCTGGGCTAGCCCTTGACCGATCCGGCGAGCAGACCCCGCACGAAGTACCGCTGGAGCGAGAAGAACACGATCAACGGAACGATCATCGAGATGAACGCGCCGGCGGTCAGCAATTCCCAATGGCTGCCGAACGAGCCGGACACCTGGTTGAGCCGGGCGATCAGCGGCGCGACCTCGGGGGTTCCACCGGCGAACGTGAGTCCGACCAGCAGGTCGTTCCACACCCACAGAAACTGGAAGATGGCGAAGGACGCGAGCGCCGGCGCGGCCAGCGGCAACACGATGGACCTGAAGATCTTGAAATGGCTAGCCCCGTCCACCGTCGCCGCCTCCATCACCTCGCGGGGCAGTTGGGCGATGAAGTTGTGCAGCAGGAAGATCGCCAGCGGCATCGCGAACATGGTGTGCGACAGCCACACCGGCCAGTACGTCCCGGTCAGGTTGAGGTCGGGGAAGATCGTCACGCGGCCCAGGTGCGCGCCGCCGGAGTAGAGCTGAAGCAGCGGGATGAGCGCCATCTGGATCGGCACCACCTGCAGCGCGAAGACCCCGAAGAAGATCACGTCGCTACCTCGGAAACGTACCCAGGCCAGCGCGTACGCCGCCATCGAGGCGATGATGAGCGGGAAGAGGGTGCCGGGGATGGTGATCGCCAGCGAGTTGACCAGGTACGGCAGCAGTCCGTTGTTGACCCCGTACCCACCCACGAACAGGACCGTGTGGTAGTTGGAGAGCGTCAGCGAGGGGTGGGTGAAGACGGTCCACCACCCGGTGGCGGCCACCTGCCCGGCCGGCCGGAACGACGTCACCAGGAGCCCGACAGTGGGCAGCGTCCACAGCACCGTGAGCACGATGATGAGCAGCGACGCGATCGGACTGCTGAACGAGCGGCGGACCGCGGTCGCCGCGCGTTCGGGCCGGTTCGCGAGCGGGACGGTCACCTCGACAGCCGGGTTACTCATCTGGTGGACCGCTCCCGTCGCAGTTGGACGATGTTGTACCCGACCAGCGGGAGGACCGCGACGAACAGGATCACCGCGAGCGCGCTGCCCCGCCCGTAGTTGAACTGCACGAAGGACTGGGAGTACATCTCGTTGGCCAGCACCTGGGTGCCGAAGTTGCCGCCGGTCATGGTCCGGACGATGTCGAAGATCTTCAACGTAGTGATCATGACGGTGGTGAGCACCACGACGAGGGTGCTGCGGATCATCGGCAGCGTGACGTAGTACAGCAGCCGCCCACCCTTGGCGCCGTCCATCCTGGCGGCCTCGACCACGTCCTCCGGTATGGCGCGGATGGCCGCGGCGAGCACCACCATGGCGAACCCGGTCTGGGTCCAGATCAGGATCACCATGAGCAGGAAGTTGTTCAGGGGATGGGACAGGATCCAGTTCGGCGGACGGTGCCAGCCGAGCGCGATCACCACCTGGCTGAGCAGGCCGATCTGGGGGTGCGCCGGGTCGCGGGCGTCATATACGAACTTCCAGATGATGCTGGCGCCGACGAAGGAGATGGCCATCGGCATGAAGATCAACGACTTGTACACGGCCTGGCTGCGGAGCCGGTCGACGAGTAACGCCACCGTCAGTCCGAGGGCGGTGGCCAGCACCGGCGCGATGACGATCCACTCGACGGTGTTGACTAAAACTTGGTGGATCGGTGACGACGTGAACGCCCACTGGTAGTTCTTCACACCGATGAACCTCGCGCTGTCGTCGCTCTTGAGGCTCAGGTACGTCGTGCGGATCGTCGGGATGACCAGGCCGACGAACAGCAGCAACACCGCCGGGCCCAGAAACACGGCGATCGACAGTGGCCGGGTGAAGCGACCGGTGGCCCGGCCGGCGGCGAAGAAGATCAGGGCCAGTGCGCCGAGGAAGATCGCGAGCGCGGCGATGACCTGGCTGAACTTGCCCGCGAAGTCGGCCAGGCCGGAGTCCGCGAGAAGCGGGGAGGCCAGCGTCGGGTAGCCGAGAACCGGTTCCGTGAAGATCGCCGCCGTCACGAACGTCACCCCTCCCGTGTCAGGTGCGCTGCCGGACCGTAGCGGCCCGGATCACGTGGTCCGGGCCGCTACGGCGGCGGGATCAGTTCGGCCAGGCCGCGTCGATGTCCTTGGCGACCTGCTGGATGGACTGCCCGGAGCCGAACCAGGCGGTGAACGACTTCCATTCCTGACCGGCACCGACCGCCGCCGGCATCAGGTCGGAGGCGTCGAAGCGGAACGTGGCGTTCGGGTCGGTCAGATACTTGGCCGACAACTGGTCCACCTGATCGGTGTAAACGCTCTTGTCGACCCCCTGGTTCGCCGACACCCAGCCGGACGCGACCTTGATCCGGCTGGTCGCCCACTCGGGCGAGGACAGGTAGTTCTGCACCGCCTGCACCTCGGGGCGGTTGGAGAACGCGGTGGTGAACTCGCCGCCGCCCTCGACCGGGGTCGGGATGGCCGGGTTGTTCGCCGGCAGGTAGAAGGCGAACACGTCGCCGTCCGCGCCGACCTTGGTGCCCTTGGGCCATTGCGCCCCGTAGAACGACGCCTGCTGCAGCATCCAGCACTGGCCGGCCAGGATCGGCTTGCCCGCGTCCTGGAAGGTGGTGGTGGCGATGGTCTTCACGTCCCCGAAGCCGCCGTTGACCCAGGCCGGGTTCTGCATCCAGTCGGCCAGGACCTGCATCGCGGCGATAATCTTCGAGTCGGAAAACTTGATCTTGTGACTGACCCACTGGTCGTAGACGTCCCCGCCGTACTTACCGAGCACGATCTCTTCCAGCCAGTCGGTCGACGGCCAACCGGTGGCCGTACCGGAGTTGATGCCGCCGCACCACGGCTTACCCTTACCGGACTGGGCGATCGTGGCGCTCAGCGTCATCATCTGCGCCCAGGTCGTGGGGGCCTGGTACCCGGCCTGGGTGAACGCCTTCGGCGAGTACCAGACCATCGACTTCATGTTGGCGCTGGCCGGCGCGGCGTAGAAGGTGCCGTTGACCGAACCGTAGGTCTTCCACGCCTTGTTCCAGTACTTGTCCTCGTTGGCGACCGTCCGCGACGGCGGCTTGGCCACCTTGCCGGTCTTGACCATCTGCTGGAGCAGGCCGGGTTGCGGGATGAACGCCAGGTCCGGTGCCGTGCCGCCCTGCACCCGGACCGGGAGCTGCGACTCGAAGTCGTTGGAGCCCTCGTACGAGATCTTGATGCCGGTACAGGAGCTGAACTGCGCCCACGACTTCTGCAGCGAGTCCGATTCGGGGCTGATGATCGACGCGTACATGGTGACGGTCTTGCCGGCGTGGCCGGCGTATGGCTGGTACTGCGCGCAGTCACCGGTCAGCGAAGGTACCGGTGCCGCCTTGCCGCTGGAGTCGTTGCCGCAGGCGGCCAGTACGGTCACGGCCACGATCGCGGGCGCCAGGAACCTGAGTCCGCGACGGCGACCATCCGACAACAACACATTTGTGAACATCTTTGTCGTCCTCCTTGGCAGGATGATCTGTCCTCGCCGGCGGAACACCCGACGGGCAGTTTGCCAGGACCCCCCGAGCCGAGCCGTCCCCTGACCTCCTTCACGTACGCCGAATGCGCACATCGGGGCCGGATGTGATGCTTGCCATGTAAGCCCGTGCGTTCGGAGTGTGTCCAGCGTTTCGGCTGGATCAAGCGGGTAACGATTCAGCTACCACGTCGACGGTGTCGACTCAGCTACCACCGTCGACGGGTGCGACCGGCGTCGTCGTGGCCGGTGCCCGGCGCGGCGGCTTGACCTGGTACGCCATTGCGGTGAGCGTCAATCGAATGAGCCGGCGTCACGGTACCGAGCAGTCGCACACCGACCTGCCCGCAGCGATGCGGGACGCGGTCGACGCGTTCGCCCGGCACCTGGCCGGTGAGCGCAACCGGTCGGCGCACACCGTCCGGGCGTACGTCGGCGATGTGGTGTCGCTGCTCGATCACGCCGTCCGGATGGGTGCCGGCTCGCCGGCGGACCTCGACCTGGTGATGCTGCGCAGCTGGTTGGCGCGGCTGCGGACGGTCGGCGCCGCCCGCACCACGCTGGCCCGCCGGGGTACCGCCGCCCGTACGTTCTGCACCTGGGCCCACCGTGAACAGCTCGCCCCCGTCGACGCCGGCCAGCGTCTGAGTAGCCCGAAGACGGCACGCCCGCTGCCCGCGGTGTTGACCGCCGACCAGGCCGCAGCCCTGATGACGACGCCGGTGCACGAGGCCGCCGAGGGTCCGTTGGCGCTGCGCGACCACCTCGTGCTGGAGCTGCTGTACGCCGCCGGGATCCGGATCAGCGAACTGTGCGGGCTCGACGAGGCCGACGTGGACCGGGGCCGCCGGCTGGTACGCGTACTCGGCAAGGGCGCCAAGGAGCGCACCGTCCCCTATGGGGTGCCCGCCGAACAGGCCCTCGGTCGGTACCTGCGGTACGGACGGCCCGTCCTGGCCGGGCCGCGCAGCGGCGCGGCGTTGCTGCTCGGGGCGCGCGGCGGCCGGTTGCTGCCCACCGCGGCACGCCGTATCGTGTCCGCCGCCGCGACCGCCGCCGGGCTGCCGCACACCTCCCCGCACGGGCTGCGCCACTCCGCGGCCACGCACCTGGTCGAGGGCGGCGCGGACCTGCGCGCGGTCCAGGAGATGCTCGGGCACGCCTCGCTGTCGAGCACCCAGCTGTACACCCACGTCACGGTCGAGCGGCTGCGGGCCGCCTACCTGCAGGCGCACCCACGGGCCTGAATCCCACCGTAAGATCACCGTGTGGCCGCAGCTCCCGATCCGGTACCGGGTGCGCGGCTGCTGTTCTCCCTGGACCCGGCAGTCGGGCACCTCAACCACGGGTCGTTCGGCGCGGTACCGATCGGCGTCCAGCGGGCCCAGCAGCGGCTGCGCGACGAAATGGAGGCCGATCCGCTGCGCTTCTTCACGGTCGGGCTGGCCGACCGGATCGCGTACGGCCGGCGCCACCTGGCGGCCTTCCTGGGCGCGGATCCGGAGGGCAGCGCCATGGTCGCCAACGCGACGACCGCCATCGCGATCGTTGTCGGCTCCCTCGACCTGGCACCCGGCGACGAGGTCGTTACCACCGAGCACGGGTACGGGGCGGCGCGGCTGGCCGTGGACGCCGCCTGTGCCCGGGCCGGGGCGATCCACCGCACTGTCGCGCTGGCCCTCGCACCCACCGACGACGAGGTCGTGGACGCGGTCGCCGGTGCGGTCGGCGCCCGCACCCGGCTGGTCATCGTCGACCAGATCACCTCGGCCACCGCGCGCCTGTTCCCGGTCGCCCGGGTCGTGGCCGCCCTGCGGCCGACCGGCGTACCGGTCATGGTCGATGGCGCTCAAGTGCCGGGGCACATCCCCGTCGACGTCTCGGCCGTGGGCGCCGACTTCTGGGTCGGCAATCTGCACAAGTGGGCGTACGCGCCGCGCGGGACCGCGGTCCTGGCCGTCGCACCGGCATGGCGGGCACGGATCCGTCCGCTGGTGGTCTCGTGGGAGCAGGCGGCCGGCTTCCCCGGCGCGCTGGAATGGCAGGGGACGCTCGACTACACCCCGTGGCTGGCCGCGACGACCGGCCTGTTCACCCTGCGCGCACTGGGTTTGGAGGCGGTGTGGACCCACAACGCCGAACTCGCCGCGTTCGGGCAGCGCGTGGTGGCCGCCGCGCTCGACACCGAACCGCCGCCGGCACCGCCCGGCCTGGCGATGCGGGTCGTACCTCTGCCGCCCGGGTCCGCCGAGGACAGGGAGGCGGCCGCCCGGCTGCGCCGGCGCATCGCCGATGAGCTGAGCTTCGAGGTGGCCGTCAACGTATACGGCGGACGATGTCTGCTGCGCCTGTCCGCGCAGGTGTACAACCGGGCCGAGGAGTACGAGCGGCTCGCCGACCGGCTGCCCGCCCTCCTCGGCCGCCGCTGACCGGTCGGGCACCACCCGGACACCGGCCGCGCCGTGGTCGGGCACCACCCGCAGACCGGCCGCGCCGTGGTCGGGAGCCGACCGCGGAACAGTTGCGCTGTCGGCGGGGCGCAGCGGCAGCAGCCGCACCCGGGCCAGACCGAGCAGCGCCAGCGGATCGAGGTAGACACGATCCCGCAGGAGTCCCCAGTGCAGGCACGCGGTGCCCGGGCAGCCGGGATGCCCGGGCACCAACGATCCGATGGGGTCGCCGGCGCGCACCGGCTGGCCGGTGACCACCGTCGGCGACACCGGCTCGTACGTGGTACGCAGGCCGTCCGGGTGGTCGATGCTCACGACGCCGGTGCCGGCGACCTGACCGGCGAACCGCACCACACCGGCCCCCGCGGCGTACACGGTGACTGCCGGTACGGCGGCAAGGTCGACGCCGCGGTGCCCGGGTAGCCATGGCCTCGGCGGCGGGTCGAACCGACGCACCACCGAAGGCCGCCCGTGCAGCGGCCACCGGTACCGGCCCACCGGTCGGCCGGCCCCGGCGAGTGCCGCAGCCAGCCACACCCCACCGTCCGCCGCGGACCCGCCGCCAGGCCGGACCCCACCAACCACGGCGGACCCGCCGCCAGGCCGGACCCCGCCAACCGCCGCGGGCCCGGCGCCCGGCCGAACCCCACCAACCACGGCGAACCCGGCGGCCGGCCACACCCCGCCGACCGAGCCGACCAGGATAATGAGGAGCTGAACCGCCCGGCCCGGTCGAGGCCGCCGCGATGCCGGCGTAGCCGCACCACCAACGCATGGGCCGGCTGGCTCGGCCACCCGCTGGGCGGCGACGGGGGGCCTGACGATCGTGGGCATGTCGAGAAGCGTCGACCGCGCGACCGGTCGCCGCAACGGCACCGATCGCGGCTGTGGACAGCGAGGGTACCTGTGGACAGCTCGGCGGACGCCGCGACGATCTGCTAAGGCCGGTGCTCCGGCC
>JAVHWE010000300.1:0-2811 GCA_032160285.1 Micromonosporaceae bacterium
CAGTCCGGCGGCCATGTGCTCGGCATGACCGCGAGCGCGGTGCGCGACGGCGACGACTACATCCTCAATGGCCGGAAGGTCTTCGTCGGCAACAGTCACGTCGGTGACCTGCACGGGGTGGTCGCGCGCACCGGGCCCGGCTCACACGGCCTCTCCGCGTTCCTCGTCGAGTCCGACCGGCCCGGCTTGTCGCTGGGCCAGCACCGTCCCGCGATGGGCCTGCACGGCTTCAGCTTCGGCGAACTCGTCTTCGACAACTGCCGGATACCCGCGACCAATCTGCTCGGGTCGGAGGGGGACGGGCTGGCCGTGGCCTACTCGTCCAGCATCCTGTACGGCAGGCCCAACCTGACCGCCGTGTCCCTCGGTATCCATCAGGCCCTGATGGAAGAGACCTCGATGTTTGTGACGGAGCAGTACCGCTACGGCAAGCCGCTGCACGACCTGCTGCCGATCAGGATGAAGGTGGGTCAGATGCAGTCCCGCCTGATGACCGCCCGGCTCGCCGCCTACCACGCGGTACACCTGCTGGACCGGGGCCAGCCATGCGACGCGGAGCTGATCAACGCGAAGCTGGTCAATGTGGAGTACACCCTCGATTCGGCGCGCAACGCCATGGAGATCCACGCCGCGTGGGGACTGTACCTGGATCGGCCGGTGGAGCGGTACCTGCGCGACGCGCACCTCATCTTCGCGCCGGCCGGAACCTCGGATGTGCAGCTGCTCCGGCTGGGCGAGGTAGCACTGGGCCTGTCGAAGGGACAGTGGTCGCAGCGGATCACGGCCGCCCAGAACACTTTCGACGACTGATCGGGTTCGCCGCATCGCGCACCGCGATGTCGATGTGACTAAGCTCACACTAATGTGGATGAATGCGCCGTACGTTGTCTGGCACCGCCGCCACACCGCCGCGCGGTCGGCATGCCCGGCTCGGCGCCGGACGGACGTTCCGGGCCGCTGGCGGCGATGCGGGCCGCGATCCTCGCCTGTGGACCGGAGCGGTCTCCATAGGACACTCCCCGCCGACCGGCCGCGTCGGGCGGCCTCCCGGCCGCGCTCCGGCGCGCGGGACACGCGAGCGGCGGCCCGGGTACGGGAGTCGTAGCGTCCATGGATCTGGCGTAACCGCCGGAACGCACTAGACTGCCCCGATCCAGAACGTCAATCCGTCCATTCAACGCAGCGGCGACGATCATGGCCTGTGTTGTCGGGCGGTCCCCCCTGTACGAGGCCACCGAGGACGCTCATGCCCGACTCTTTTCCGCCTGACGCGCGCGCGGTGCACCGGGCCGCGCCGCGAAACGGCAGGTCCACCGCATCTTCGACGCTCGCAGGCGGGCTACGGTCCCGCCTTCGATGGAATTCGGTTCTTCCGGTCACCGCGATGGCTGTGGTGGGCGCGGCCGCCGTCGTCTGGGTGCTGGTCGCTTCCGCGGTACCCATCGCCCGCACCACGATCGTGGCACTGAGTGTCGCCGCGGCGGCTTTTCCGATCATTCTGGCCGTCGCCCTCCAGCAGGCCGGCCGGATCGCCGCCTCGTCGGATCGGGCGGCCAACGCCCTGCGGGCCTCCGTCCAGCAGGGTCAGGCCGATCTGCAGCGGCTGCTGACGCAGTTGCAGCGGGGCGAGCGACCGGCGCTCGGACCCCCGCCGGCGGCACCAGCCGAGGGCGGCGAGACGGCGGTACTGCTTCAGGATGCCGTGAGTCGGGCCCAGCACACGGCCCAGCTGGCACTGGTCCAGGCTTCAGCGCTGTCCATGACCGCCGGGCCGGGCGCGCATGTGGAGGTGTTCGTCAACCTCGCGCGGCGGCTGCAGTCCCTCGTCCACCGGGAGATCCAGCTGCTCGACGATTTGGAGAACCAGGTGGAGGATCCGGACCTGCTGAAGGGCCTGTTCCAGGTCGACCACCTCGCCACCCGGATCCGGCGGCACGCGGAGAACCTCTCCGTCCTCGGTGGCTCCGACTCCCGCCGCCAGTGGACCACGCCGCAGGCCCTGACCGAGGTACTGCGCTCGGCGATCGCCGAGGTCGAGCAGTACTCGCGGGTCAAGCTGGTACCGCCGATCGAGGGTACGGTCCACGGCCATGCCGTCGCCGACATCATCCATCTCGTCGCCGAACTGGTCGAGAACGCGACCATGTTCTCCGCCCCGAACACCACCGTCCTGCTGCGGGTCCAGACCGTTACCGCGGGCCTGGTCATCGAGGTCGAAGACCGCGGTCTTGGCATGTCGCGGGGGGACCAGCAGCGGGTGAACATCCTGCTCGCCGATCCGCAGCGGATCGACGTCGGGGCGCTGCTGCGCGATGGCCGGCTCGGCCTGTACGTGGTGTCGGTCATCGCCCGTCGCCACGGCATCGCGGTGCAGCTGCAGAGCAATATCTTCGGCGGGACGCAGGCCGTCGTCATCGTGCCGCACAGCCTGCTCGGCCTGCAGCCCGAGCATCATGAGCCGCGGCTGCTGATGCAGTCGCAGCAGCCGTCGCCCAACCTGGCCCGCCGGCAGCCGGTCGCCGCACTGGCAACCCATGTGCCCACGGCGATTCCGGCTTCTCCGCCGACTCCCGCCCCACCATTACCGAGGGTATCGATGTCTACGAATGGATATGAATCACGACAGGAGGCCACGCCCGGCGCACCGGAGCAGACCAACGGCGGGGTGACAGCGGGCATCACCCCCGCCGCCAACCGGACCGCCAGCCCCACACCTCCAGACCGGGCGGCACAGCCCGACCGGCCGGCACCTCCCGACCGGCCCGCACCCCCCGATCGGCCCGCACCCCCCGATCGGCCCGCACCTGCCGG
>JAVHWE010000377.1:0-5915 GCA_032160285.1 Micromonosporaceae bacterium
CGCGGCGGCGAGCCGCCGGGCGAAGTGGTCGGCGTACACCGCCCAGCGGAACAGCGTCATGGTCGGCAGGGCGGCCTCCGCCTCGCCACGGGACACCGGGCCGGCCGCCAGGTAGGCCTCGATGAGGTCGCCGGCCACGTCCGGTCCGCCGGCGTACACCACCGCCACGGCGAGGTCGTAGGTCAACGGTCCACTTGCGACCGGCCCCCAGTCCGCCAGGCCGAGGCGCCCGGTGAGCGGGTCGAGCCGGAAGGCGGCCGGTGCCGGCTCGCAGTGCAGTACCCCGTACGTGAGCTGGTCGGTCACCGTCAACCGGCGGACCGCGGCCACGGCATCGACGACGGCCGGCCGAACCCACTCGGCGACGTCGAGGTGGGGCGCGTCACCGCGCAGCGAGTGGAACGTCGCCATACCCGGATGGCGGAAACCGGCCAACCGTTGGTGCGCGGCGCCCAACGCGTCACCCCACCACTGCCGGTCGACCGGATCGGTACCGTCCAGCGGGCGGCCGGGCGCCCGGCGCAGCAGCGCGGCGACCTCGTCACCGAGCGGCCCGATCAACCCGCCGGCCACGGTTCGGACGCCGGTCGACGCCGGGTACTGCTGACCGACCAGGTACTCGGCCACCGCGAGCCCGGCCGCCAACGGACCACGGCAGTACGGCGGTACCACGGTGACCGCGTGCGGCTCGGACGCGACCGTGACCGCCCAGGTGGTGGCAGTGGTACCGGCTGGCAGTACGGCGCAGTCGTCGGCGACACGGTGCCAGGTCGCCCGCAGTCCGGCGCGAACCTGTTCGGCGGTGGCCACGGCGCCGATTATGGCGCAACCCGCGCGGCGGTGGACCGGATGTGCACGGCCGTTCGGCTGTTTTGTGCAACCATCTCGTCAGCCGTCGGGCGGTGGCGGCCCATCCCGCCCCCACCGACGGCACCGTACGCCAACCGGCACACCGTGCGTCGGACAGCCGACGCCAGGGGTGTACACCATGCAACCGACACGTCATGATCTGGGTTAACTGTTCAGTTAGTACCGGGGAGGGGTTGGACCTGTGGAGGTTCGGCTGCCGGATCCCGACGATGCCTTGACCGGCGTGACCATGTTCGCGGCGCTGGAGCCGGAGGTGCGCCAACGCGTGATCTCCGCCGCCGTGCCCCGGACCTACCGCAAGGGTCAACTGCTGTTCGTCGAGAACGATCCTGGCGAGTCGCTCATCGTCGTGAGACGAGGTGCGGTGATGGTTTTCCGGACCGCGCCCACCGGTGAGCGGGCGGTGCTCTCGGTGGTACGGCCACCGGACGTGCTCGGCGAACTGTCGCTGCTGGACGGTGGCGCCCGGTCGTTGTCCGCCGAGGCGATCGAGGACTGTCAGGCGCTCGCCCTCTCGCGCGGCGCCTTCCTCGAACTGGTACACGCCAACCCGCGCATCCTGGACGCCGTGATGCGGTCCCTCGGCGGCCTGATCCGCCGGCTCACCGAGCAGAACGCCGATCACGTCTTCCTCGACCTGCCCGGCCGGGTGGCCAAGACACTGGTCCGGCTCGCCGGTGACACGCAGGCACCGATGGTCACCATCGAACTCAACCAGAGCCAGCTCGCGGAGATGGCCGGCGGTTCCCGGCAGAGCGTCAACCAGGCGATCGGCTCGTTCGCCAGCCGTGGCTGGCTGCGCACCGAGGGCCGACGGATCGTGGTGACCGATCTCGGGTCGCTGCGCCGCCGGGCCGGTATGACCGACCGCTGACCCGGGCCGGTATGACCGACCGCTGACCCGGGCCGGTGTCGCCGGCCGACCGTCCGGTATAACCGACCGCTGACATACCGGGGCGGTCCGCTGGCCGATGTCACCGGACCGCCTCGGGCCGCAGCCGCGACCGTCAGACCCCGTCGTCGTCCGGGCGGGGTTGGGCCGGGCCGGGCCATCGGTACGGTTTGGGATCGGACCCGGTGGGGCGGGGCCACCGCCGGTCGCCGTCGTCGTCGGGTTGCGGCCCGGTCGGTCCCGTGGGGCCCGGCCAGGGGTCGGTCCCGCTGTCGGACCTGTCCGCGGACGCCACCACACCGTCGGCTTCGAGTTCGGCCAGGGTGACCGGATCGACGTCGACCATGTCCCCGGCGTCGTAGGCCGCGCCACCACCGTCGGTCCAGCCCTGGGCCAGTCGTACGTAGACCATATGAAACTCCCGTTGAGGACGTGCGTAATTCGGTCGAACTTTAGTCCTGAACAGGCACTTCGTACTGTCCTGTTCCGTACACCGGCCCGGCGGACGGAGTCCGGACAGGTGGTCGCGGTGGCGACGCCGTGTGAGGATGTCCTGGCGTCGGAAAATGCAGCAGTGCCGGTACGCCTCGCAAGGAGACGCCACCATCGCCATCTCGTGCTCCCACTGTGGACGTCACGCCGCGGCAGCCGACAGGTTCTGCGGCGGCTGCGGTGCCGAGTTGACCATCGCCTGCCCCGAGTGCGGCCGCCCGCTCGCGTCCGACATCGCCTTCTGTACCGGTTGCGGCGTCCCGCTCGGCGATCGCGCCCCGGCCGGGCGTACCACGAGCAGCGAGGATCGACGGCGGATCAGCGTGCTCTTCGTCGACCTGATCGACTTCACCCCGTACGTGGAACGCTCCGACCCGGAGCTGGTACGGGAGATGCAGCAGGGGTTCTTCACGGCGGCGCGCCGGGTCATCGGCCAGTACGGCGGGGTGGTGGAGAAGTACATCGGGGACGCGGTGATGGCGCTGTTCGGCGCGCCGGTGGCGACCGAGACCGACGCCGTGCGCTGCGTCCGGGCCGGCCTCGAACTGCAACGCATCCTGGCCCGCTACGCGCCCCCCGACCCGGCCCGGCCCGACGCCGGCCCCTTGCCCGAGGCCGGCGCCCTGCCCGGTGCCGGCGCCCCGGCCGATGATGGCGTCACACCGCCCGGGACGGGCCCGGCTTCGGGTGCGGCGGGTTCCCGACAGTTCATCGGACGGTTCCGGGTGGGCATCGCGACCGGCGAGGCGCTGGTGGACGTGGCCGCCGCCCGCGACGGCGGGCAGGCCATCGTCGCCGGTGACGTGGTCAACACCGCGTCCCGGCTGCAGGCGGTGGCGCCACCGGGCGGCGTACTGGTCGACGGCCCCACCTATGCGGTGACCAAGTCGGCGATCCGGTACGACGAGCAGGCGCCGGTGACCCTGCGTGGCCGGTCCACGCCGACCGAGGTGTGGCACGCGGTCGCGCCACTGCACCGTACCCACCCGGACCGCGAGGCCGACGGATCGCCGCTGGTGAACCGTACCCACGAGCTGGGGCTGCTGGTCAACGGCATGCACCGGGCCCTACAGGACCGGGTCCCGCAGCTGGTGAGCGTGCTGGGCCGGGCCGGGATCGGCAAGACCCGACTGGTGCGCGAGCTGTACCTGCACAGCGAACAAATGCTGGACACCGCGGTCGGGTGGCGCACCGGGCGGTGCCCGCCGTTCGGCGAGAACGTCACATACGCGGCGCTGGCCGACATCGTCAAGGCCGAGGCCGGCATCCTCGACACCGACAGTGCGGACATCGCCCGGGAACGACTCGACCGGGCGCTGCACGACCTGGTGGGAGCGGGCGAGGTGGCCCGGCTGGCCGACGCCCTCTGCCCACTGGTCGGCCTGCGCGGGTCGAAGCTGACCGGAGAGGAGGCGGAGTCGGCGTGGCGACGGTTCATCATCGCGATGGCCGTCCGGCGCCCCACCGTGCTCGTCTTCGAGGACCTGCACTGGGCGGACGAGTCGATGCTGCGCTTCGTGGAGCTGCTCGGCGCGTCGGTACGCGAGGTGCCGTTGATGCTGCTGTGCACGGCCCGCCCGGAGCTGGTCGAGCGGAATCCGGCCTGGGCCGGCGCGATCGCCGGCTCGCTGACCATCGCGCTGCCGCCGCTGCGCAACCCGGAGATCGCGACGATGTACGCGAATCTGCTGGGTAAGGCCGCGTTCCCGGCGGAGCTGTTCGGCCCGCTGGTCGAGCTGGCCGACGGTAATCCGCTGTATGCCCACGAGTACACCCGGATGCTGATCGAGCAGGGGCGGCTGCGCCCGGCCGAGACGCTGTCGCTGGCCGACGGGTTGCCGATGCCCGCCAACGTGCACGCGGTCATCGCCAACCGGGTCGATCTGCTGGAGCCGGCCGACCGGACGGTCCTGCAGGCGGCGGCGGTGGTCGGCATGCAGTTCTGGCCGGGTTCGGTGGCGGCGGCGCTGAGCCGGCCGGTCGACGCGATCGAACGGTCGCTGCGCCGGCTGGAGCAGCGCGACCTGATCCACGAGCAGCCGACGTCGACCATGGCCGGCCAACCCGAGTACCGGTTCGGCCATGTGCTGGTGCGGGATGTCTGCTACCAGCGGTTGCCCCGTACCGAGCGGATGGCCCGCCACGAACGCACGGCGGACTGGCTGGACAACGTGTCGGTCGGTCGGGCCACCGACCTCGCCGAGGTGCTCGCCCACCACCGGTACACCGCGCACGAGATCGCCCGGACCCTGGGCCTGGACCCGTACCGGTACGCCGGTCCGGCCCGCGACGCGCTGCACCGCGCCGCCCGACGCGCCTACAACCTGCAGGCACACGAGATCGCGGCGACCCTGATCGGGCGGGCGCTGGCGCTGTTCGACCCCGACGTGCCCGGTACGGCCGACGACGCGGAGCGGCTGCGGGTCGAACTACTCGCCACCGAGATCTCCTTCTACGCCGACCGGGACACCTTCCTCACCGGCGGCGGCGAAGATCAACTTCGGGTCCTGGCCGGCCGCCTGTACGCCGCCGGTGACCAGGGGGCGGCGGCCCGCGCGTGGACGCTCCTCGGTCAGGCGGCCTGGCTGCGGGCCGACCGGATGGCCGCCCTGTCCTACCTCGACCGGGCCGTCGACCTGTTCGACCGCCTCCCGGACACTCCGGAGAAGGCCGACGCGTACGCCGAGCTGGGCCGGTTGCACATGCTCAACTACGAACACGATCCGGCCATCGCCGCGGCGGCGGTCGCGGCCGACATCGCCGAGCGGCTGGGGCTGATCGAGGTCGCCGCCAGCGCCCGGGTGACCGTCGGCGCCGCCCGCTACCACGCCGGGGACCCGGGCGGCCTCGCCGAGCTGCAGGCCGTCACCCAGCTCTGCCGCGACCAGCACCTGCTCGCGCTGCGCCGGGCCATCCAGAACCTCCAGGTGGCGCTGCGCGAGGAGGGCGACTACGCCGGCTCGGTCGCCCTGCTCGAGGAGGTCCGCCTCGGCATGCCCGGCGAGCACAACCTGGCGACCGGCTACTCCGACCGGGCCATGCGCGCCCATGTCGCCGGCGAATGGGCCGAAATGCTCGCCGCCGCCGACGCCGACCTGGCGACCACCGGCGGGCAGTGGGACCTGCAGATCCGCGGGCTCTGCGCGCAGGTCCGGGTGCTGTGCGACGGTCCGGTCGGCTGCGCCGACCCGGACGAGATCGACGCGGTACTCGCCGCCGGCCGGCGCAGCGGCTTCTACCGTCTGGAGTGGACGGCCCTCGCCAACGTCGCACTGTGCCGGGCGCTGCAGGGCCGCCTGGACGACTCGACGACGCTGCTGTCGGAGCTGGCCGCGTCGTGGCGCCCGGTACGGGCGATAGCCAGCGGCGAGTGGCTGGACGCGGCGTCGCATGCGGCCGCCATCGCCGGCCGGGTCGCCTCGGCCGAACTGTCCGAGCTGCTGTCCGGCGTATCGCACCGCACGCCCTGGGTGGAGGCCGCGGCGCGGACGGCGGCCGGCGGGGTTGCCGCGGCCGACGGCGACCACGAGCGCGCCGTGACCCTGCACCTGGCGGCCGCCCACCTCTACGGCGAGATGCGTCACGTCACCGACCGGATGCTGGCTCTCGCCGCCGCCAGTCGATCGTTGAACCGGATCGACACCCCCGCCCGGCCGGGTGG
>JAVHWE010000412.1:0-6709 GCA_032160285.1 Micromonosporaceae bacterium
GCGATCATCGAAGGCCCCAACGCCGGCTGGTCGTCGCCGGAGATCGTCGGCCTCTTCGCCGTCGGTGTCCTGGCGCTCGCCGGGCTGGTGGGCTACGAGAACAGACGCGACGAACCGCTGCTCGACCTGCGCTTTTTCCGCAGCGCCCCGTTCTCCGGGGCCACCGTGATCGCGATCTCCGCGTTCGGGGCGCTGTCGGGGTTCCTGCTGCTCAACACGCTGTACCTGCAGGATGTGCGTGGCCTGTCGGCACTGCGCGCCGGGCTGTACACGCTGCCGATGGCCGCGATGACCGTGGTATTCGCACCGCTGTCCGGCCGCCTCGTGGGCAGCCGTGGCCCGCGGCCGTCCCTGCTGCTGGCGGGGGCGGCGATGACGCTGAGCGTGCTGCCGATGACCGGCCTGACCGCGCACACCGCCGTTGGCGCTCTGATGGTGAGCTACGTCGGTTTCGGTTTCGGCTTCGCGATGGTCAACGCTCCGATCACCAACACCGCCGTGGCCGGGATGCCCCGGTCCCGGGCCGGCGTCGCGGCGGCGATCGCATCCACCAGCCGCCAGGTCGGCAGCTCGTTGGGCGTCGCGGTGGTCGGCTCGGCCGTCGTCTCCCGTGTCCACGGCTCGATGCCGGACGGGTTCTCGACGGCCAGCCACGTCGGGTGGTGGATCGTGGCCGGCTGCGGTCTGTCCGTGCTCGGCCTGGGCGCGCTGACCAGCGGGCGCTGGGCGAGGCGGACCGCCGCGAACGCCGCCGCCCGGATCGCGCCGGTACCAGCGTCGTGCGGTTCTTGGCTGGGTACCACCGGTCCATCTTCCGGCGGCCGCGCGAACGCCTGATGCCACAGCGAGGGGCGTCATCCGGCTTCGTGGCCGGCCCGTGGGTGCATCACCTCACGCGCGTCGACGCACGGTGAAGATATGGGCCGGCTGTACGTGCGGGTCGAGGCGGACCGCATTGTGCCGACCCCAGTCGTACGCCGCCCCGGTCAGCTCGTCCTGGGCGGTGAACCGCTCGTGGAGGTCCAGGCCGAGGGCCGGCATGTCCAGAGTGGTGGTGCCCCGCTGTACGGTCGTCGAATCGAAGGTGCAGACCACCAGGACCGTGTTGGCGCTGTCGGTGTCGCGCTTGGACCAGCACAGCAACGACGGATTGTCGATGTCGTGGAAGCGCAGGTTGCGCAGCCAGTGCAGGGCCGGGTTGTCGCGGCGGATCGCGTTGAGCCGCGCCAGGTACGGCGCGAGGGAGCAGCCCTTCTCCTCGGCGCCGGCCCAGTCGCGGGGGCGCAGCTGATACGTCTCGTTGTCGAGGTACTCCGCCGTGCCCGGCCGCGGTACGTGCTCGAACAGTTCGTACCCGGCGTAGACGCCCCAGGACGGGGACAGCATGCTGGCCAGTACCGCACGGATCTTGAACATCGGCGGACCGCCGTGCTGGAGCGTTTCGTGCAGGATGTCGTGGGTGTTCGGCCAGAAATTGGGCCGCACGTGGTCGACCGACGAGACCAGTTCCTCGCAGTACTGGCGCATCTCGCCTGCCGTCGTGCGCCAGATGAAGTAGGTGTAGGTCTGGCTGAAGCCGCGGCGCGCCAGACCGTGCAGCAGGGCCGGCCGGGTGAACGCCTCGGCCAGGAACAGCACGTCCGGGTCGACCGCCTTGACCGCCGCGATCAGCCAGTGCCAGAAGTCGAACGGCTTGGTGTGCGGGTTGTCCACCCGGAAGATCCGCACCCCCTGCTTCACCCAGTGCAGCACCACCCGGCGCACCTCGGCCCGGATACCGGCCGGGTCGTTGTCGAAGTTGAGCGGGTAGACGTCCTGGTACTGCTTCGGCGGGTTCTCCGCGTAGGCGATCGTGTCGTCGGCGTTGGTGGTGAACCACTCCGGATGTTCGGCAACCCACGGGTGGTCCGGCGCGCACTGCAGGCCGAGGTCCAAGGCGACCTCGAGGCCGAGGTCGCGGGCCTTGCTGACGAAGCGCCGGAAGTCCTCCGCCGTACCCAGCAGTGGGTTGACCGCGTCGTGGCCACCCTCGTCCGAGCCGATCGCCCACGGCGATCCGACATCATCCGGGGCGGCGACCAGGGCGTTGTTGCGCCCCTTGCGGTTGACCCGGCCGATCGGGTGGATCGGCGGCAGGTACAGCACGTCGAAGCCCATCCGGGCGACGTCGGGCAGCCGCCGGGTGGCAGTGGCGAAGGTACCGTGCGTCGGCGTCGCCGCGGCCGGATCGGTCCCCTCCGACCGGGGGAAGAACTCGTACCACGCCGAGAACAGCGCGCGTGGGCGGTCGACCCAGATCGGGTACTCGTCACTGCGGGTGACGAACTCACGGACCGGGTACCGCCACAGCACGTCGGCGAGTCCGAGGCCGGGGGAGATCCGTTCGCGCAGGTCGGCCGCGGAGTCGGTGAGGGCGGTGGCGGCCGCGCTCAGCTGGGCCCGCAGCTCGGCAGGCACGAGCGTGGCGGCCCGGTCGAGAACGTTCGCACCGGCGGCGAGGTCGTTGGCGAGGTCTGCGGCGCCCTGGCCGGCGTCGATCTTCTTGATCACCGCATCGCGCCAGGTCAGGTACGGGTCGCCGAACGCCTCGATGGCGAAGGTCCAGGAGCCGACGCGATCCGGGCGGAGCGCGCCGAACCACCGGTCGGTGCCGTCGTCGCCGGCGACCATCCGGGTGCACGCGGCCTGGAGGCCGTCCGGACCGTGGGCCACGACCGTAACGCCGAGCGCCTGGTGACCCTCCCGGTAGGACCGGGCGGCCACCGGCACCAGCTCACCGACCACCGCCTTGGCGGGGTAGCGCCCGCATTCCACGGATGGCGAGACGTCCTCGATGGGGAATCGTCCGGCCATGCCTCTAACGTAGTCAGCCTAGGGCGCGTCGGCGCGGGCATACCTCGGGTATCGCGTCGGCGCGTCACGAGGAGGTCCGGTCATGGCGGTACATCCACGCGCCGGTCAGCCCGCCGAGCCGGCCGACCTGGTCGATGTGCGGCTGCTGCTGGCCGCCTACCACGACCGGCACCCCGACGTCGCCGACCCGGCCCAGCGGGTCGTTTTCGGCACCTCCGGGCACCGGGGCTCCAGCCTGCGGACGGCGTTCAACGACGACCACATCGCGGCGACCAGTCAGGCGCTCTGCGAGTACCGGCTGGCCCAGGGTAGCGACGGGCCGCTATACCTGGGCCGGGACACGCACGCGCTGAGCGAGCCGGCGACGGTGACCGCACTGGAGGTGTTCGCCGCCAACGGCGTGCGGGTGCTCCTCGACAGCCACGACGGGTACACCCCCACCCCGGCACTGTCGCACGCGATCATCGCGTACAACCGGGGACGCTCGACCGGGCTGGCCGACGGCGTGGTGGTCACCCCATCGCACAACCCTCCGTCCGACGGCGGCTTCAAGTACAACCCGCCGCACGGCGGGCCGGCCGACACCGACGCCACCACCTGGATCTCGGCACGGGCCAACGAGCTGCTGGCGGCGTCGTTGGCCGGGGTGCGCCGCATCCCGTACGGCCGGGCGCTGGCGGCCGACACCACCGGGCGGTACGACTTCCGGTCGCACTACGTCGACGACCTGCCGGCGGCGGTGGACCTCGACGCGGTCCGCGCGGCCGGGGTGCGAATCGGCGCGGACCCGCTCGGCGGCGCCAGCGTCGCCTACTGGGCCGAGATCGCCGAGCGGCACCGGCTGGACCTGACCGTGGTCAATCCGGGCGTGGACCCGACGTTCGGGTTCATGACACTGGACTGGGACGGCCGGATCCGGATGGACTGCTCCTCGCCGTACGCGATGGCGTCGCTGATCGCGAAGGCGTCGGCGTACCAGGTCGCCACCGGAAACGACGCCGACGCCGACCGGCACGGCATCGTCACCCCGGACGCCGGCCTGATGAATCCCAACCATTTCCTGGCGGTCGCGATCTCCTACCTGTTCGGCCACCGTGACGGGTGGCCGGCGGGCGCGGCGGTCGGCAAGACGCTCGTGTCGTCGTCGATGATCGACCGGGTCGCCGCCGACCTGGACCGCCGGCTGGTGGAGGTACCGGTCGGCTTCAAGTGGTTCGTGCCCGGGCTGCTCGACGGGTCGGTGGGTTTCGGCGGTGAGGAGAGCGCCGGAGCGTCGTTTCTGCGCCGCGACGGCGGGGTGTGGACCACCGACAAGGACGGCATCCTGCTCTGCCTGCTCGCCGCCGAAATCACCGGGGTCACCGGACGGTCACCCAGCCAGCACTACACGGACCTGGTGGCACGGTTCGGCGACCCGGCGTACGCCCGCGTCGACGCGCCGGCCACCCGCGACGAGAAGGCGCGACTCGGCCGGCTGTCGCCGGCGCAGGTGACCGCGACCAGCCTGGCCGGTGACCCGATCACCGCGACCCTCACCGCGGCGCCCGGCAACGGTGCGGCCATCGGGGGCCTCAAGGTGACCACCGCACGGGGGTGGTTCGCGGCCCGGCCGTCCGGTACCGAGGACGTGTACAAGATCTATGCCGAGTCGTTTCGCGGACCGGAGCATCTGGCCCGCATCCAGGACGAGGCGCGAGCGGTTGTGTCGGCGGCGCTGGCCGGCTGAATGCCTCGGCCGACCGAGACCTGATCACCTCCGTCTTTCCACGCCAGGCACCGGGGCGAGCGTTTCACGAGGCGCCGCGGACACCTTCCAACAGCTGCCAGCCCTCATCCGCGGCATGGCCGGCCACCGCCCGCGGGTTACCGTCGCCGGCGAGCACCGCGTACTCTGTGCGGCCGAGTAGGTTCCACGCCTGGCGCATCTCCGGGTACGACGGCATGATCAGGCCGGTCCGGCATTGCCGCACATACGGCAGGAGCAGGGGATTGCGCGCCGCGACGTCTGTCATGGCCTGACGCTGCACCGGTACCAGCGGCTGGATCTCGTTGAGGTCCATGCCGGCGTCGCGCTGGTGCAGGTAGTGGGTGACGAGGTCGCGGGCCACCTGGCGGTTGGGCGCGTCACGGCAGATGAAGAAGCCGTATACGGAGACCATCGGCTGCGCCGGGGCGTTGCCCAGCGGCGGTACGGCGGCGACATCGACATCGAGCCGCTGGTCGGAGATCGTTTTGAGTGCCCGGGACGAGCAGACCAGGTAGGGAGCCCGGCCGGCGGCGAAGAGCCGCAGCGCGTCGGCGCGGCCCACCTCGGGGCGCAGGACGCCCGCACCCCCGGCGCCCAACCCGGCGACCCGGGCAAAGGCTTCGATGAAGCCCTCTCGCCACAGGTCGAGGTCTTCCCACCGCGACCTCGAACCGGGCTGGCCCTTCAGCCCGAAGAAGCCGCCGCCCGCACTGGAGAACAGCGGCCACAGGTGGAAGGGGTCGCCGGCCTCGCCCCGCTCGTTGGGCGGACCGACCTGCATCGCGAGCGCCGGGCTGTCCGGGATCCCGTGCGCGGCAAGGGCGTCACGGCCGCACGCGATGACCGCGTCGATGGTGGTGGGCATGGCGCCGGTACCGGCGAGTGTCCGGTTACGGAGCAGCGCCACGCTGTCGAAGACGTACGGGATGGCGTACTGGCGACCGTCGCGGCGTAGGGCACCCAACGCCGTCGGGTCGAACTGGGCCTCCTCGGCGGCGCTGAGCGGCAGGTCGATAACGGACTCGGCGCGGGCGACCCGGCCGATCCAGTCGTGCGGTCCGACGACGATGTCCGGAGTGTCGTACCCGTGCGGCACCCCCTCCCTGGCGGTGAGCGCGCGGAAGGCCTCCTCGAGATCCTCGGTCCGGGGGAACGGCTGGACCGTGACCGATACCCGGTATTCTCGCCGGAAGCGGCTGCGACGGCCGAAGAACTGCGCGAGGGTCTTCGCCCGGGTCGCCTCGGCCCAGATCACCAGCGTGTCGAGCCGGGTGACGCGTCCGCCGGTACCCTCGCGGAACCAGTACTGGCGTCCGTCGCCGAACGTGACCTGGACCCGATGACCGTCGGCGTTGTGGGCCGGTGGCCGCCCTGGCGCACCGCCGGACCGGCCCGCCAGCCGTGCGTCGATGTGCGCGTGGACCTCGCCGGCGGCCCACGAGCTTTCCTCCCGCGAGCCCAGGAACGGTAGGTCGAGCCGCGTCTCGCTGCCGGCCGGCAGTCCACATACGACGGTGACCATGGCGTTACGGAGCTCGCCTCGGGAGCGGTTCCACACCGTTGCCCCGGTCGTCGACGCGTCGATGGGACCCCACCCCGCCGCCACCCGCGCGGCGTTGGCCCGCCGGCGTACCGTCCACATCACCTTGAGGGCCACCGGGACGACGGCCGCGAGGATGACCACGGTACCGGCGGCGGCCTCGATCCATTGGTTCGCGTCACTCGGCCAGAACGCCTGAGCCATGTACTCATGCAATCGCACAGCGTGACCCTATCGGGGGCGACCGGTTTTGGACCAGGTGACTCTCTCAGCCGGCCCAACGCGGCGGTCGACGCCTGGCTGGCTAACGTCGTTGGACGACGACGGCGCGGCCATCGGGGGCCTCACGTGCCACCAACGGGGGTGGTTCGCGGCCCGGCGTCCGATACCGGGGACCGGTACCCAATCTATGCCGGGTCGTTGCACGGACCTGAGCATTTGGCCCGTATCCAGGACGAGTCGCGAGCGGTATTGTCGGCGGCGCCGGCCGGCTGAATACGACACGTGTGATTCGCCGGTGGCGGGTGTGGGTATGACCAACTCGCACTGACCCCCATCGACCAGGAGCC
>JAVHWE010000440.1:0-7588 GCA_032160285.1 Micromonosporaceae bacterium
TTGCGGCCCAGGTCGCGGGCCCGCCGGCCGGCGCCGCCCCGCCGCCGGCGGGCGGCGTCGAGTCGGACCCGGCGTCGGTATGGGCCCCCGGCGGAGCTACCGCCCAGGCCGCCGGTCACTACGGCGCCGGTTCGGCCGTGTCGCCGTGGTGGTCGGACGCGTTGACGGATCCGTGGCGCGATCCCGGTGCGGCCGCCGCCGTGGTGGTGACACCGCCGGCGGCCGAGTTGCCCCGACTGGAGCCGATCGGGGGCTCGTCCGACCCGCCGCGCCGCGGTATCGGAGTGGTGGTCGCGGTGTCGGTGATCACCGCTCTGCTCGCCGGCGCGCTGGGCGGCACGCTCGGGTTCGTGTTCGCCAGCCGCGGCGGTGTCGGGCTCGGCCCCCGGCTCGGTGGCGGCCAGCCCGCTCCGGTGACCCAGCGGCCGCCGGACTCGTTGGCCGGCGTGGTCAAGAAGGTGCTGCCCAGCGTGATCACGGTCAAGACCAACAACTCCGGCGGTACCAGCGTGGGCTCGGGCTTCATCGTGTCCAGCGACGGGTACGCGATCACCAACGACCACGTGGTCGCCGGCTCCTCGGGGGGTGCCACATCGGTGACGCTCAGCAACGGCGGTACGGTCACCGCCAAGATCGTCGGCAGTGACGCGGAGTCCGATGTCGCCGTGCTCAAGCTCGACGCGGGCAAGGTGGCCCCGATCGAGTTCGGCGACTCCGACACGGTCCAGGCGGGCGACCCGGTACTGGCCATCGGCTCACCGCTGGCGCTGGCCAACACCGTCACGTACGGCATCGTCAGCGCGGTGGACCGGCCGATCGAGGCCAGCGAGTCGGGCGGTCCGACCCGGTACTACGCGGCGATCCAGACCGACGCGGCGGTCAACCACGGCAACTCCGGCGGTCCGCTGGTCGACGGCGGCGGCCGGGTCATCGGCATCAACGCCGTGATCAAGTCGCTGGCGTCCGACCAGGAGCAGGCCGGCAACGTCGGGCTCGCCTTCGCCATCCCGATCAACCAGGCCAAGCGGCTGGCGCAGGACATCATCGACACCGGCAAGGCCAGACGTACCGTGATCGGGGCCGAGCTGGAAACGTCCTACCGCGGCGCGAACGGCGGCGTCCGGCTTCAGAACGTCCAGGCCAGTGGCCCCGCCGCGAACGCCGGCCTCAAGGTCGGCGACGTGCTCACCCGCATCGGCGGCGCGGTCCTGGAGGAGCCCGGTGACCTGATCGCGATGGTCCGCAAGTACCCGCCCGGTACCGGCGTGAGCGTTGAGTACCAACGTGACGGCGCCACCCGCAACGCCCAGGTCGTTCTCGTCGCGGACGCCAACTAATGGCCGCCAGGCCTGCCACGCGCCGCGCCCGCTGCGTACTGTTTGCGGTGGACGCGGGAGGGTGACATGGGACTCGACAACATCGGTGCCCCGGAATTGATCGTGATTGTCCTGATCGGCTTGTTCATTTTCGGTCCGGACAAGTTGCCCAAGGCGATCAGCGATGGCGTGCGGATGCTGCGGCAGTTGCGCGAGATGGCCCGAAACGCGACCGGTGACCTCAGCCGTGAGCTGGGCACCGATTTCCAACTCGAAGATCTCAACCCCAGGACGTTCCTGCGAAAGCACGTGCTCAGCGAGGACGACGAGGCCGCGATCCGGCGGCCGCTGCAAAGCGTCGTCGACGACCTGCGCGGTACGGCCGATCAGCTCAAGGGCGACCTGACCAGCACGGCGAGCGCGCTGGACATCCACCAGCCGGTAGGGCCGGCCCCGACCCAGGGTGAGGCCGCCACGACCGGTTCGCCACCCGCCGTCCGCCAGCACACCTACGACGACGCGACCTGATCCGGTACTGCGACGAAGGCTCAGTGGCTCGCCGGGCGCAGGCTCAGTGGCTTGCCGACGAGGCTCTCCCGGCGGACCGCGAGTCGGTCGGCCACCGCGATCAGCGCCCTCGCCGCCGGAGAGTCGGTGTCGTCCAGGACGATCGGTCGCCCGGCGTCGCCGGCTTCGCGGATCCGGGTGTCGAGCGGAATCTGGCCGAGCAGCGGCACCGGCGCGCCGGTCAGCCGGGTCAGCGAGTCGGCCACCGTCTGCCCGCCGCCGGCCCCGAAGATTTCCATCCGTTCCCCGGACGGAAGCTCCAGCCACGACATGTTCTCCACCACGCCGACCAGGCGCTGGTGGGTCTGCAGGGAGATCGCGCCGGCCCGCTCGGCCACCTCGGCGGCGGCGGTCTGCGGCGTCGTGACCACCAGGATCTCCGCACCGGGCAGCAACTGGGCCAGCGAGATGGCCACGTCACCGGTACCGGGCGGCAGGTCGAGCAGGAGGATGTCCAGGTCGCCCCAGTACACGTCGGCGAGGAACTGCTGCAGGGCGCGGTGCAGCATCGGGCCGCGCCACACCACGGCGGCGTTGCCGACGGTGAACATGCCGATCGAGATGAGCTTCACGCCGTGCGCCTGCGGCGGCATGATCATCTCTTCGACCTGGGTCGGTCGGGCCTCGGTACCGAGCATGTGGGGTATCGAGTGGCCGTAGATGTCGGCGTCGACCACGCCGACGGACAGTCCCCGGGCGGCCAGCGCCGCCGCCAGGTTGACCGTCACGCTCGACTTGCCGACCCCACCCTTGCCGCTGGCCACCGCGTAGACGCGGGTCCGTGAGCCGGGCTGGGCGAACGGGATCACCGGCTCGGCGCCGCCGCCGCGCAGGCTCTGCTGCAAATCGCGCCGTTGGCCATCGCTCATCACGCCGAAGTCGATCTCGACGGAGCGCACGCCCGCGACCCGGCTCACCGCGGCCGTGATGTCGGCGCGCAGCTTGTCGCGCAGCGGGCAGCCGACGACGGTCAGGAGAATCCCGATCTGGGCGACCCCGTCCGGTCCTACCGTCGCCGATCGCACCATGCCCAGGTCCGTGATGGGTCGGTGGATCTCGGGATCGTTGACGGTCGCGAGCGCGGACTGCAGTTCGGCCTCGCTGGTCGTGACGGGGGCAGACATGTCGCCCATGTTACGTCCGGACCCGGTGGGCGCCGCCGTGCCGGTCGACAGCGCGGGTCGGCCCGACCGGCTAGTAATCGGCGTCGACGTCGAGGCCGGCGTCGCCGGCCAGCTGCCTGGTCGCCCGCTTGACGTCGCGACGCTGCTCCTTGCGCTCCTGCTTATGCCGGCGGTACGCGGCCTCGTCCAGCTCCTCGATCAGGCGGGTCAGTTCGGACCGGACGAAGTCGCGGGTGGCCACCTCGCCGACGGCGATCCGCAGCGACGCGATCTCCCGCGAGAGGTACTCGGTGTCCGCCTTCTGCATCTGGGCCCGTCGCCGGTCCTCGTCCAGCGAGAGCCGGTCGCGGTCGGCCTGGCGGTTCGTGGCGAGCAGGATCAACGGCGCGGCGTAGGAGGCCTGGGTACTGAAGAACAGGTTCAGCAGGATGAACGGGTACGGGTCCCACCGGAGCCCGAAGATCCCGATCAGGTTCAATGCCAGCCACACGATCACGAAGATCGTCATATACACGATGAACCGCGCGGTACCGAGGAAGCGCGCGAAGGTCTCGGCGAACCGGCCGAACGCGTCGGTGTCCAGCCGCGGCAGGGTCAGTCGACCGGTCGTACGTGGCTGGTCGAGCCGGCCGTCGCGGCGCGTCTCAGCCATGGCCGGCGCCACCGTGGGCCGGGCCGGACGACAGGCCGGCTGGCTGGTCGCGGTCGCGCCAGTCCGTCGGCAGCAGCTTGTCGAGCAGGTCGTCGACGGTGACGGCGCCGACCAGCCGGTCAGCGGCGTCGACCACCGGCATGCTGACGAGGTTGTAGGTCGCCATCCGCAGGGTGATCTCCGACAACGGCGTACCGGGGGTGAGCGGGTCGATGTCGTTGTCGACGACGCTGCCGAGCAGCGACGACGGCGGCTTGCGCAGCAGCCCCTGGAAGTGCACCACACCGAGGTACCGACCGGTCGGGGTGGCCATCGGCGGCCGCACGACGAACACCCCGGCCGCGACGGCCGGCGACAGGTGCGGTTCCCGGATGCGGGCGAGCGCCTCGGCGACGGTAGCGTCCGGTGCCATGATCACCGGCTCCGAGGTCATCATCGCCCCGGCCGTACCCTCCTGGTAGTCCAGCAGCTGGCTCACCTTCGACGCCTCGCCCGGCTCCATCAGGTCGAGCAGTACCGCCTGCTCCGGTTTCGGCAGCTCGGCGAGGAGGTCGGCGGCGTCGTCGGGGTCCATCTCCTCCAGTACGTCGGCGGCCCGTTCGGGTTTCAGGGCCGCGATGATCTCGACCTGGTCATGCTCGGGCAGCTCTTCCAGCACGTCGGCGAGGCGTTCGTCGTCGAGGGCGGTGGCGACCTCCACGCGCCGGCCGGCCGGCAGATCCTGCAGCGCGTTGGCCAGGTCCGCCGCGCGCATGTTGTCGTACACCGCGAGCAGCGCGGCGGTGCCCTGCGCCTCGGGTGGACCGATCAGGCCGTCCACCTCGGCCCAGTCCAGTTGGCGGAGGTGGCCGCGGCGGGTGAGCCGGCCGGTCAGCTCGCGCACCGCGACCCGGGCCAGGCCCCAGTCCCCGATCCGGTCGGTCTCCATGGCGAGGTCCACGACGGTGGCCGGCCGACCGTCGATGGTCACCTGCCGGTCCAGCAGGTCGCCGAGCACCAGCAGCTCGCCGGGGCGCTTGGAGAACCGGCGCAGGTTCAGCGTGCCGGTGTTGAGTCCGACGGCGTCCGTCTCGATCGCGGTGACCCGGCCGATCGGGATGAAGATCCGGCGGCGCATCGGGATCTCGGCGATCAGCCCCACAACCCGCGGCGGCGAGCCGCCGGGGTGGGCCCGGACGACGGCGTCGCGAACCCGGCCCACCTGGTCTCCATTGGGGTCGTACATGGCGAGACCGGCCAGGCGGGCGACGTAAACCCTCGTCGCGGTGGTCACCACAGCAGCCTAGCCGGGCAGGTTGACCAGGCCGGTCGGGTCGGTCTGTCGCGAGCGCGCCCCGCGCCGGGCCGAACCGAACACCACCACACCGACGCCGGTCACCAGTAGCGCCAGGCCGGGCAGGCTGCGCGCCGGCGGTACCTGGCCGAGCCACGCCCACGCCAGCAGCGCCGCGCCGGGCACCTCGAACAGCAGCAGGACCGACACGGTGGTCGCCGACACCCGGTGCAGCGCGTAGTTGACCAGCGAGTGCCCGAGGAACTGCGCGCCGACCACCATCGCACCGATCGCCAGCCAGGTCCGCGCGGTGAAGCCGTGTACCGGTACCCGCCCGACGGCGCAGGCGGCGCCGAGTGTGAGGGCGCATACCGAGTAGCAGACCGTGGTGTAGGTGGTCGTGCTGGTACGGGTCCGGGCGTGCTCGCCGAGGGTGGTGTAGACGGCGGCCGCCAACCCGCCGGCGATGGCCAGCAGGTCGCCGGTCACCGCCCGTGACGACACGGTGAGGTCGGCGCCGGTGGCGAGTGCCGCACCGGCGACCGCGGTCACGATCCCGGCCCAGGTGGTCGCGGCCACCGGTACCCGCCGGGCGAGCGAGATCAGGGCGGCCCACACCGGCTGGGTGCAGACCAGGGCGGTCGCGGTCGCCGCGGTGGTCAGCTTCACGCTCGGTACCCAGGTCCCGAAGTGCACCGCGAGGGCGAGGCCGGCGAGGGCGCAGACCACCATCCGGTACCGGCCAAGTCGGCGCAGCTCGTCGCGGCGACGGGTGAGGGCCACCGGTACCAGCACGCCCGCGGCCATCCCGTTGCGCCAGAATGCGATCGCCAGCGCGGGTGCCGCGGCGTACGTGATGAGCGGGGCCGACGACGACACCGCGACGACCGCGATCATGAGGGCCGCGATCGTGGGCGGTCCCGGTGTGCGCATAACCCTGGATAGTGTCACGCCGATATCGGTCCATTGGGTAGGAAGAGTCGGCACAATCATGGACGATGTGGAGCAATTCAATTACGCTCGGCCCTGTTTCCAATGGGCTCTCGGAAGGCCGACGATGTACGCCTCCCCTTCGCCGCGCGCCGTGCTGTTCGACTTCTTCGGTACCCTCACGAACGCCGTCCGCCGCGGTACCCGGCACGCGGAGATCGCCCGCACGCTCGGCTGCCCACCCGAGAAGTTCATCGCCGAGCTGGACCGCACGTTCTACCGGCGCGCCGCGGGCACCTACGGTCCGCCGGTCGAGGCGCTCCGCCGGATCGCGTTCACCGTGGGCGGCCGACCCAGCTTCGCCCAGCTCTCCCGCGCCGTCGCGGCCCGGGTCGACGCGGTGCGCCGCGACACGGTCCTGCGCCCCGAGGCGGTACCGGTGCTGACCGAACTGCGCCGGCGCGGGCTGGCGGTGGTACTGATCAGCGACTGCTGGTACGAGCTGCCCGCCTTCCTGCCCCGGCTACCGGTCGCACCATTGCTGGACAGCTGCGTCTACTCGATCGATGTCGGCCATTGCAAACCGCACCCGGCGATGTACCTGGAGGCGTGCCGCCGGCAGCGGATCGAACCGGCCGAGTGCCTGTACGTCGGCGACGGCGGCAGCCGCGAACTGTCGGGCGCCCGCAATGTCGGCATGCCGGCGGCCCGGTTGGCCGCCACCGACCTGACCGACCACCTCGCGTTCCACCCGGAGATCGGGTGGCGCGGTCCGGTGGTCGACTCGCTGACCGACGTGCTGGCCCTGGTGGACCGCGTCCCGTCGGCAATCTGACCAGCCGCCGCGACGGGCGCGCACGGTGTGCCGACGGGGCGGCGCGGATGGTGTGCCGACGGGGCGGCACCCGGGTGGGCGCGCTGCCGGCATAATGCCGGTATGGACAGTGCGGCGGCGGACAACGGGGTGGGGCCGCTGGTCGAGGAGGCCACCAAGAAGGCCGCGGTGGCTTGGCTTGCGGTGCCCGGCGGGTCGCGCGCCCTGCCCGCGTGGTGTGCGTGGTTCGGCGGTGCCCTCTACGTCGTCACGGGGCCGGGCGAGCAGGAGGTACCCGGGCTGACGGCCGCGGACAGCGCCGTGGTGACCATCCGCGGTGACCACGGCGGCCGGATCGTGTCCTGGCCGGCGACGGCCTCCCGGCTCCCGCCGGACGGCGACGAGTGGGACACGATCGCGCCCCAGCTCGCCGCCAGGCGGCTCAACGCGTCCGGTACGGCCGAGCAGGTGGTCGTCCGCTGGGCGGCGGAGTGTGTGATCACGCGGCTGACGCCGACCGGGGACGCCGCCGACGCGGGCCGGTCGATGCCGGACGGGTCGCTGGCCGCCCCGCCACCGCCGTCGTCGGCGACCAGTGCGACCAGACTCCCGTTCCGGCTGCACCGGATCGGCCGCCCACCCGCCTGACGACGGCCCGACGGCTCTGCTGCTCGCCCGCCCACCGGCCCGACCACGAGCCCGCCTGAACCGCGAGCCCCGCCTGAACAGGCAGGCCCCGCCTGAACAGCGAGGCCCCGCCTGAACAGTGAGCCGCGCCGCAACCGCGAGCCCGCTACAACCACGAGCTCCGGCTGGCTACAGGCCGACGGCCTTGATGCTCGCCTGCCACAGGTGGGCCGCCAGGTCCGGGTCGGCCGCGTACGGGGTGGGCTGACGCGGCCGCCGCTTGAC
>JAVHWE010000460.1:0-4720 GCA_032160285.1 Micromonosporaceae bacterium
GGTCAGCGCCGTGACCGGGGCCGGCCTCGACGACCTGCGCACCGCGCTGGACCGGCTGGTCGCCGACCTACCGGTACCGGAGGAGTCGGCGCCGGTCCGGCTGTGGGTGGACCGGTCGTTCACGATCCGGGGCAGCGGCACGGTGGTGACCGGTACCCTCGGCGGCGGCACCCTGCGCGCCGGCGACGAGCTGGAGCTGGCCGGCAGCGTGCGGACGGTACGGGTACGCGGTCTGCAGTCGTTGGGGGTGGCGACGTCCGAGGTGGCGGCGGTGGCGCGGGTCGCGGTCAATCTGCGCGGCGTCGAACGCGACCAGGTCGGGCGCGGGTCGGCGCTGCTCACGCCGGGACGCTTCGAGATCACCGGCATCGTCGACGTGCGACTCGCCGGTGATCCGGTGGCCGAGCTGTCCGCGACGGCGACGCTGCACGTCGGGTCGGCGGCGGTCGCGGTCGCGGTCCGGCCGCTCGGCGTGGACACCGCCCGGCTGCGTCTGGCAACACCGTTGCCGCTGCGGATCGGTGACCGGGCACTGCTGCGCGACCCCGGCCGCCACCACGTCGCCGGTGGCGTGACGGTTCTCGACGTCGCGCCGCCGCCGTTGCGCCGCCGCGGGTCCGCCGCCGCCCGCGCCGCCGTCCTGTCCACGATGGACGGTGTGCCGGCCGGGGCGGACGAGGTGCGCCGCCGCGGCCTGGTCCGCCGGTCCGCGCTGGAACGGATGGGTGTCACGGTGACCGGGGCGCCGGTGGCCGGCGAGTGGATGGCCGACCCGGCGTACTGGTCGGAGCTGGCCCGCCGCCTCGGTGTCGAGGCCGCCCGGTACGCCCGCGACCATCCGTTGGAGCCCGGGGTACCCGTCGACGTCCTGCGGCAGGCACTCGACCTGCCCGAGCGGGCGCTCGTCGAGGCCCTGGTCCGGCCGCCGTTGGTCAGTCGGGCCGGCCGGGTCGTCAGCGGCGACCAGCCGACCGCGTTACCCGCGCCGGTAGCGCTGGCTGTCGAGCGGGTCCGCGCGGATCTGGCCGGACAGCCGTTCGTCGCGCCGGACGCGGGCCGGCTGGTGGAGCTGGGCCTCGGCCCCCGGGAGCTGGCCGCCGCGGTCCGGGCGGGCGCGTTGGCCCGGGTGGCCGACGGGATCGTGCTGCTGCCGGGCGCGCTCGACGAGGCGGTGACCATACTGGCGGAGCTGGCCCAACCGTTCACGCTCAGCGACGCGCGCCAGGCCCTCGGCACCACCCGGCGGGTCGCGGTGCCGCTGCTGGAACTGCTGGACCGCCGGGGCTCGACCCGCCGGCTGCCCGACGACCGCCGCGTCGTGGCCGGTTAGCGTCGGTGGCTAGTCGCCCGGCGAGTGACGCGCCCGGCGGCAGCGCGCCCGGCGGCTACTCGCCCGGCGGCAGCGCGCCCGGGGGCTACTCGCCCGGCGGCTACTCGCCCGGCGGCTACTCGCCCGGCGGCGGGAATCCGCCGGTGGCCACCGGGCCCCAGCGTTCGGGGATGATCCGGATCAGCGCCTTGCCCTGCCGGACCATGGCCTCGCGGTACTCGGCCCAGTCCGGGTGCTCACCGGAGATCGCGCGGTAGTAGTCGACCAGCGGTTCCAGGGCCGCCGGCAGATCGAGCACCTGGGCCGTACCGTCGACGTGGACCCAGGGTCCGCCGAAGTCGTCGGACAGCACGCAGATCGACACCCGCGGGTCGCGTCGGGCGTTGACCGCCTTCGCGCGTCGCGGGTACGTCGAAATCACGATCCGTCCCTCGGCATCGACGCCGCAGGTCACCGGCGACGACTGCGGCCGGCCGTCGGGTCGCGAGGTGATCAGGATGCCGTGGTGGCGGCTGGCGAGGAACTGCCGCAGGCCGTCGCGGTCGACCGTGGTGGCGGAAGCGTAGGTGGGCGCCATCGGACCAGCCTAGACGGTATGAGGGGCGGGCAACCGTACGTCCGGACCTGATGCGGCCGGGACGTCGAAATCTGATCATGTGCGTCGGACCGTGTCCCGGATTGATCGGTCAGCGCAAGAAACCTGTCAGGGTCTGCACGAACCACGCCGGATCATCGAGCCAGGGTTGGTGTCCGCCGCCCGGCTGCACGGCCAACTCGGCCTGACCGAACAGGTCGGCGTACTCAGCGGCGCATTGCGGAGGGAGCGCGACGTCGTACTCGCCGGCGACGAGAAGGACCGGCGCGTGCAGGTGGGCGAGGGCGGATCTGGTTGCTTCCGGAGCTGGGGCGCCGGCCGAGTAGTAGACGGCCGCCGCGTCCGCGTTCCGCTGGCTCTTCTCCTGGGCGAAATTGGCCTGGCTCGCGGCGTCCCATCGGCCGTAGGTGAACGGTGCGATCGCCGTCCAGTCGGCGGCCGTGGCGTCGCCGGACCAGATCCGCTCGAATGCGGCGAAGGCATCCGGGAACCACGCCTCGCCTCGGCGCAATTCGGCGACCCGCTGACGATCCGAGTCGGTGATCTCCAGGCCTACCGCCCGGGGGCTGGGATTGACCAGCGCGAGGCGGCCGATGCGGTCCGGGTGACGGGCGGCATACAGCACCGCCAGTGCGCCGCCGGCCGAGTGGGCCAACACATCGATCCGGTCCCGCTCGAGGTGCCGGCGCAGCGCCTCGACATCGTCGACCAGTCGATCACACCGGTAACTCGCCGGATCCGCAGGTACGGCCGATTCTCCTGTGCCGCGCAGGTCCAGCAGGACCAGACAGCGATGCGCGGACAACCCGCCCAGGTCACCGAGGTACACCGAGGCCCGCATCGGACCGCCGGGAAGGCAGACCAGCGGGTCACCGTCGCCAACGTGGTGGTATGCGAGCCGCGTGCCGTCAGCACCGTGGAAGATTGCCATGTAGAGATCATATGGACGGCCATACCACCTGTACGGCCAGCGCCTCGCGACCTGTCCACGCGGGCCGGAACGCGTACGGCTGCCGCTGCGGGGTTTACGATCCGGGCCGGCGGGAACGGGTACGTGAGGATGATCTGTGACCGCGAGAGGAGGGGCCATGCCGGCCCGCGAGAAGCTGCCGAGCACGTTGAAGCGCTCGCCGAAGAAGGCACAGGAGACCTGGATCGCCGCACACGACTCCGCCGTCGAGTCGTACGGCGACGGCGAACGGGCGCACCGCACCGCGTTCGCCGCGGTGAAGCACTCCTTCGAGAAGGTGGGCGACCACTGGGAGGCCAAGGATCACCGCGGCCCAAGCGACGCCCAGGCGGCCGGCGGTGTGACAACGTCGCGCCCGACCGCGGGCGGCGTCGACGCGAACGCCACCAAGGAACACCTGATGACCATCGCCCGCCGGCTGGACATCTCCGGGCGCTCCCGGATGACCAAGTCCGAACTCGTCGACGCGATCCAACGGGCGAACGAGTCCGAGACCCGCAAGGCCCGGGCCCGGTAGACTCACCAGCCGGACGGGGGCGCCTGCAGATGGACGGCCTTGGTGACGGTCAGCTCATCGAGCAGCTCCGGCCCGTACCCGAAGCCATGTCCGCTGCCGCGGCGCGGGTGCGCGGCACCGCCCGGCGCGCCGCCGAACGCGGCGTTGACCTTGACCGTGCCGACCGGCAGCTGCCACCAGGCCTCCTGCGCGTGGCTCATCGACGCGGTGAGGACGGTCGCCGCCAGGCCGTACGGTGACCGGCCCGCGCGTGCCAGCGCCTCGTCGAAGCTGTCCACCACCAGCACCGGCGCGACCGGTCCGAATGTCTCGTCGGCCAGCACCGCCATGTCGTCGGCGCAGTCGGCCAGCACGGTCGGCGGGTAGAAGGCGCCGGGGCCGTCCGGTACCACGCCACCGTGGCACACCCGGGCCCCCGCCGCCACCGCCGCCACCACCTGCGCGTGCACCCGTTCACGGTGCCGCACGTCAACCAGCGGACCGATCCGGCCGGCCCATCGCGCCGCCTGTTCGACCAGGGCGACCAGGAACGCGTCCGCCACCGTCCGGTGTGCGTAGATCCGCTCCACCGCGACGCAGATCTGTCCGGAGTTCGCGAACGCGCCCAACGCGGCCTGCTCGGCCGCCCACACCGGGTCGACGTCGGCGTCCACGATCAGGGCGTCGCTGCCCCCGTTCTCCAGCAGCGCCTTGGCGCCGGTCCGCGCGCAGGTCGCGGCGATCGCCCGGCCGGTCGTCGTCGATCCGACGTGCGCCACCACGTCGACGTCGGCGCCGGCGAGCGCGGCACCCACCTCACCGGCCCCGGTCAGCATCGACACCACGCCGGTGGGCAAGTACGGCACGAGCAGGCGGGTCAGTGCCCAGCCGGTGGCCGGCGTGCGTTCGCTCGGCTTGTAGACGACCGTGTTACCGGTGACCAGGGCCGCGCCGAGCAGTCCGCAGGAGACCGCCACCGGGTCGTTCCACGGGGTGATCGCGGCGACCACGCCGCGCGGCTGGTACACCATCAGGTCGATCGCGTCGTGGGCCCCGGCGAGGCTGCGTCCCCGGTGCACCGGGCCGAGCTCGGCGTACTGGCGCAGTGTGCCGATGCCCGCCTCGATCGAGCCGCGCGCGTCCGCGACCGGTTTGCCCATCTCGGCGTGCATGATCTCGGCCAGCCGGTCGATGTCGGCCGCCACCGCGTCGGCGGCCCGGTGCAGCGCGGCCGCGCGCTCGGCGGACGCGGTGCGCGCCCACGCCACCGTCGCCCCGCGGGCCGTCTTCACCGCGGCGGCGACCTCGTCGGGCGTGGCGACCGGTACC
>JAVHWE010000528.1:0-6087 GCA_032160285.1 Micromonosporaceae bacterium
GGCTCCTGGGAGCCTCGACCGCTCTGCTGACCTCGCTGGTGGTGTTCCACGCCGCCCCGAGTCGAGCGGCCGGGCCCGAGCCCGTCGACCTCGTGCACCCGTTCGTGGGCACCGAGAATTTCGGCAACACGTTCCCGGGCGCCAGCGCGCCGTTCGGCATGGTCCAGGTCAGCCCCGACACGGGCGGCCAGGGCGGCTACGACTACCTCCAGAACTCGATCTACGGGTTCAGCCAGACGCACCTGTCCGGCGTGGGCTGCGGGGTCGCCGGTGAGCTGCCGATCCTGCCGACCACCGGGGCGATCACCAGCGTCGACGCGAACACCTACAAGTCGGCGTTCTCGCACTCCGACGAGCAGTCCACGCCCGGCTACTACCGGGTCGGGCTGTCGAAGTACCAGATCAACGCCGAGCTGACCGCCACCAGGCGGACGGGCTGGCAGCGCTACACGTTCCCGTCGACCTCGTCCGCGAACGTGCTGTTCAACACCGGCAAGGCGAACCAGAACGTCTTCGACTCCGAGATCCACGTGGTCGGCGACCGGACGATCGAGGGCAAGGTCCACGCGGGCGGCTTCTGCGCCGGCAAGGACGACCACACGGTCTTCTTCAGCGCCACCTTCGACCGGCCGTTCGCGAACTTCGGCACCTGGCGCGGCGGCACCCAGACCCCGGGCAGCCGGGACGCCGTCGGCACCGGCGGCAACGGCGCGTTCGTCACGTTCGACGCGACCGCCGACAAGGACGTCGTGCTGAAGGTCGGCCTGTCGTACACGGGCGTCGAGGGCGCCCGGAAGAACCTGGCCGCGGAGACCGCGGACTCGTTCGACTTCGACGCCACCCGCGCGGCGCTGCGGGCCGCCTGGGTCGACAAGCTCGGCTCGATCAAGATCGGCGGCGGCACCAAGGACCGGCAGACCGCGTTCTACACCGCGCTCTACCACGCGCTCATGCACCCGAACACGGCCGGCGACGTCGACGGCAAGTACATGGGCTTCGACGACGCGGTCCACACCGCCACCGACTTCACCCCGTACCAGAACCTGTCGCTGTGGGACACCTACCGTCCGCAGCACCAGCTGCTGGAGATCCTGGAGCCGCAGGTCGCCCGTGACGTCGCCCTGTCCGTCGTGGCGATCGGCCGGGACGGCGGCTGGCTGCCCCGGTGGGCGCTGGCCAACAGCGAGACCAACATCATGACCGGTGACCCGGTGACGCCGTTCCTGGTCGAGTCCTGGTCGAAGGGCATGCTCGCCGGGCACGAGGCCGAGGCGTACACGCTGCTGCGCGCCAACGCGACGAGCCTGCCGCCGGCCGCCTCGCAGTACAACGGCCGGTCGGCGGTCACGTTCTACACCGGCCGCGGCTACGTCCCGGCCGGGCTGCGGCGGGGAGTCGAGTGCGCCGAGAAGGGCGGCGACAACGACTGCGACCACCCGGCCTCGGCCACGCTGGAGTACGCCGCCGCCGACGCGGCGCTGGCGCTGATGGCCACCGGCCTCGGCCACACCGCCGACGCGCAGCTGTTCGCGCAGCGTGGGCGCTGGTACGCCAACCTGTGGGATGCCTCGATCGGCCAGTTCCGGCCCCGCACCACCAGCGGTGCCTTCGTCAGCCCGTACAACCCGGTCGACGCCGGGCACCTGTTCCACGAGGGCGGGGCCTTCCAGTACCAGTGGCTCGTGCCGCAGGATACGGCCGGCCTGGTCACGCTGATGGGCGGCCGGGCGGCGACGCAGCAACGGCTCGACTCGTTCTTCGCGTACAGCAACCTGCTGACCAACGCGGCGGCGACCGCCCGCAACAACTGGATCGCCAGCCCCTTCGACTACTACAGCAAGCCGACGTACAACCCCAACAACGAGCCCGACCTGCTCGCGCCGTACATGTACCTGTCGGTCGGCACGCCGCACAAGACCAACACCGTGATCCGCGCGGCCATGACGCTGTTCACGACCGGGCCGGACGGCATGACCGGCAACGACGACCTGGGCACCATGTCGGCCTGGTACGTGTACGCCTCGCTGGGCATCTACCCGACCATGAGCGGCGGCAACTTCCTCGTGCTGTCCAGCCCGCAGTTCGCGTCGGCGAGCGTCCGGATCGGCACGTTCGGCGCGCGCCAGGGCGGCACGTTGACCATCACCGCGCCCGGCGCGAGCGACGCCAACCGGCACGTCCAGTCGGTGTCGCTGGGCGGCGCCGACGTGCCGCGCACCTGGGTGGGCTGGAACGCCCTGGCCCATGGCGGGACGCTGGCCTATGTCGTCGGCAACCAACCGACGGCGTGGGGCACCGCCGCGGACGCGGCGCCACCGTCGGTGAGCGTGTCGGGGCAGGTCGCCGCGAGCAGCGGCGACCATACGGTCGGATCGGTGGCGGGTGGCTGATCCGTGAGTTGAGATATTTACCGTCACGGTGGTCTGAGTCCCGCGTACGACCGTTACCCTAGGGAGCCATTTGCGACCGAGCTATGTGCGGCTGGACCGGCCGACGTGTGAGTCGACGGAGTGTGCGGAGCGTCGCGTCACGCCACCGCGGGTCGGCAGCCGGGGCGCGGCGCGCAGGAAGTCACCGGCGAGGTCGCGGCACCGCATCGCAGCTGTTTGTTCACCGCTCAGGGAGGAACGAGGAACGATGCACAGACCCCATTTACCGTCCACAATGGTGGCCGCGATCGCCCGGGTCGGCGCGGTCGGCGTCATGGTCGCCGCCGTCGGCCTGGTCAACGCGTCACCGTCGAGCGCGGGCACGGCGCCAACCATCACCAAGGAAGCCTTCGGCACCACGGCCGCGGGCGAGCAGGTCGACCGGTACACCCTCACCAACGGCCACGTACGGGTACGCATCCTCACCCTCGGGGGCATCCTTCAGACCATCGAGACCCCCGACCGTCGCGGCCGGCTGGCGAATGTGACGCTCGGGTTCAGCACGCTCGCGCCGTACGAGACCAACAGCCCGTACTTCGGTGCCATCATCGGCCGGTACGGCAACCGCATCGCGCTGGGCACGTTCACCCTCGACGGCGTGACCTACCACCTGCCGATCAACAACCCGCCGAACAGCCTGCACGGCGGCGACATCGGCTTCAACAAGCACGTGTGGGCGGCGACGGCGGTCCGCGGCCGCGACAGCGTCAGCCTGCGCCTGGAGTTCACCAGCCCGGACGGTGACCAGGGCTACCCGGGCGCGCTCAGCACCCAGGTGACGTACACCCTGACGGCGTCCGGCGGCATCCGGATCGACTACCGGGCGACCACCACGAAGGCCACCGTCGTCAACCTCACCAACCACGCGTACTGGAACCTCGCCGGGGAAGGCACCAGCGCCATCTACGACCACCGGCTGATGCTCAACGCCAGTCGGTACACGCCGGTCGACCCGACGCTGATCCCGACGGGGGCCCTCGACCCGGTCGCGGGCACGCCGATGGACCTCACCCGCCCGACCCCGATCGGCGCGCACGTCCGTGATTCGTTCCCGCAGTTGCTGCTCGGCCGCGGGTACGACCACAACTTCGTGCTCGACCGCCGCGGCACCGGGCTCAGCGTGGCGGCCCGGGTACTCGAACCGACCAGCGGGCGGACCCTGACCGTCCTCACCACCGAGCCGGGCATCCAGCTCTACACCGGCAACTTCCTCGACGGAACGCTCATCGGGACCAGCGGCCGCACCTACCGGCAGGGCGACGGCTTCGCGCTGGAAACCCAGCACTTCCCCGACTCACCCAACAAGCCCAACTTCCCCTCCACCGTGCTCCGGCCCGGCCAGCTCTACCAAACCACCACCGTCTACCAGTTCGGCACGGACTGATCGACGCCCGACGAGCAACCCGGCGCCCCCAGCCTCCCCGGCTGGGGGCGCCGCCCGCACCGACGATGGTCAAATTCGGTCGCTCGGCGTAGGAAGGTAGGCGTGCACCTCGCCGACTGGTTTCTGCTGCCCGCGGAGCGGGGCAATCCCGCTACGACGCTCGATTCCCGCCACCCTGACGGGGCCTCCTGGACGACGGGCAACCGGGTGCGGCCGCTGATCCACGGCGCCGCCTACTTCGCCGAGCTGTACGCCGCCATCCGCCGCACCCGCTCCGGCGATCTGCTGCTGTTCACCGACTGGCGGGGCGACCCGGACGAACGGCTGGACGGGCCAGGCAGCGAGATCAGCCGGGTGCTGTGCGAGGCGGCCGGCCGGGGTGTCGTCGTCAAGGGCCTGATCTGGCGCTCGCACTGGGACAAGCTGCAGTTCAGCGAGGAGGAGAACCGCCATCTCGGCGAGGAGATCGAGGCGGCCGGCGGCCAGTGCCTGCTCGACATGCGGGTCCGCGCCGGTGGCTCACATCACCAGAAATTCGTGGTCCTGCGCCACCCCGGCCGCCCGGAGCTGGACGTCGCGTACGTGGGCGGCATCGACCTGTGCCACAGTCGGCGCGACGACCGCGGCCACCTCGGCGACCCGCAGGTGGCTCCGATGGCGAAGGTGTACGGGCCGCGGCCGCCCTGGCACGACATCCAGGTCGAGATCCGCGGCCCGGCCGTCGCCGACGTCGAGACCGTGTTCCGCGAACGCTGGGACGACCGGCAGCCGTTGACCCGCAACCCGATCCACCGCGTACGCGACCTGATGAGCCGCGACGACACCACGCCGCGCCGGCTACCCGACCGGCTGCCCGACCCGCCCGAGTGCGGTACCCACGCGGTGCAGCTGCTGCGCACGTACCCGCACCGGCACTTCGGATACGCCTTCGCCCCGCGCGGTGAGCGCAGCGTCGCCCATGGGTACCGCAAGGTTCTGCGACGCGCCCGGCGGCTGGTGTACTTCGAAGATCAGTACCTGTGGTCGGCGCAGGTCGCGGCGACCTTCGCCGAGGCGCTGCGCCGCGAGCCGCAGCTGCGCCTGATCGCGATCGTCCCCCGGTTCCCCGACCAGGACGGCCGGTCGCGGACGCCCCAGCTGGTCGGCCGGGCCGACGCGCTGGGCGTGCTGCGGCGCGCCGGCGGCGACCGGTTCGCGATCTACGGCCTGGAAAACCACGAGAACACCCCGGTGTACGTCCACGCGAAGGCCTGCGTCGTCGACGACACCTGGGCGAGCGTGGGTTCGGACAACGTCAGCCTGCGGTCGTGGACGTTCGACTCGGAGCTGAGCTGCGCGGTGCTCGACCAGACCGGCGACTACGCCCGTGACCTGCGCCTGACGCTCGCCCGCGAGCATCTCGACCGGGCCGACGGCGACGATGACGACCTGCGGGACCCGCAGCGGGCCTTTGAGGCGTTCGCGGCCAGCGCGCTCGCCCTGGACACGTGGCACGCCAACGGAAAGCGGGGGGCCCGGCCGCCCGGTCGCCTCCGGCCGTATCGACTGCCGACGTTGTCGACCCCGGCGCGTACCTGGGCCCGCCCGCTGTACCGGCAGGTCTACGACCCCGATGGCCGGCCGGCCGCACTGCGCCGACGGGGTGAGTTCTGACCAACGGCGCGGCGGCCCCACAAGCTGGCCCGGGCCGGGGCGGGCGGCCAGCTGGCCCGGGCGGGCCGGCCCGTCAGCTGGCCCGGGGCGGGCCGGCGGCACGCGTGATCTCCGGCCGTAAGGTATGCCGCCATGGGGTCCTCCACCGCGATCAGGATCGGGCCGCTGCTCGCGATCATGCTCGTCGCCCTGACCGGTTTGACCGCCGTGGTGGCCGGTGCCGGCCACCTGGGTACCGCGCGGGCCAGCGTCACCGCGTCGGTGCGGGCCGTCGCGCAACTCACGGTCGTGTCCCTGGTGATCGTGGCGGTCCTGCGCTCGGGTTGGCTCACGACCGGGTTCGTGACGCTCATGTACGTCGTCGCCGCGCTGACGTCGGGCCGGCGGATCACCCGTCATCGCGGCGGCCCGCTGGCCGCGCTGCCGCTCGCCGTGGGGGTGGCCCCGGTGCTCGGTGCGCTGCTCGCCAGCGGCCTGGTACCGGCCAGGCCGATCGCCATCGTGCCGATCGCCGGGATCCTGATCGGCGGCGCCATGACGGCGACCGGTCTGGCCGGCCGCCGGTCGCTCGATGACCTCCGGTCACGGGTCGGCGAGTACGAAGCGGCCCAGGCGCGCGGC
>JAVHWE010000553.1:0-2623 GCA_032160285.1 Micromonosporaceae bacterium
GCAGGTGGTGGTCTTACCCGACCCGTTGACGCCGACCACCAGCAGGACCGCGGGCCGGCCGTCGGTGCGGGTGGCCGCCAGGGTGCGGTCGAGCTCGGGCTCGAGCGCGTTGATCAGCTCGGTCGAGACCAGTTTCCGCAGTTCGGCGGCTGACGAGGTGCCCAGTACCCGGGCCTGTTCCCGCAGCCGTTCGACGATCTCGGCGGTGGCGGCCACCCCGACGTCGGCGCCGATCAACGTCTCCTCGATCTCGTCCCAGGTGTCGTCGTCGAGCTTGTCGCGCGCCAGCAGCGCCAGCAGGCTCCGGCCGAAGACGCTCTCCGACCGCGACAGTCTCGACCGGAGTCGGATCAACCGGCCGGCGGTCGGCTCGGGTGTCTCCACCGTCGGCGTCGGCGACGGCCGGAGCGCCGGGGACGGCTCGACCGCCGACGGCGCCTCGATCACCGCCGGACCGGTCGGGGCGGCCGCGCTGCGGTCGGTGGCCGGCCCGCCGGGGCGGCGGCGTCGGGGTGTGAGCAGCGCGACCACACCGGCCACCAGGAGCACGAGCAGGACCAGACCGATGGCGAGGTACATCTCCATGTCGGAAATCCTGGCAGACGGACGCTGTCCCGGCCCGCGGGGTGTGCCGGCGGCCCGGGACACGCAGAGTGCTATGTACCTTTCACGCCGTCGCGATGACCGCCCGCGAGCCCCGGAAAGTGGCGGTCCCGGCCATTGGGGGCCATCATTCATTGCCGACCACTGGAGCGATGGATGCCCGAGCCCGACCCGACCGATTTGCTGCTCGGCCCGATCCTGCGCCGGGTCGACGGCCGCCGGGCCACCGTGTGGGTGCAGACCGCGCGGGCGGGCACCGTTGAGATCGCGACCACCGGTACGGCGGGCGGCTCGGCACGGACGTTCTCGGCGTACGGGCGGCACTACGCGCTGGTCGTGGTCGACGGGCTGGCCGCCGCCACGACAACCCCCTACCGGGTACTGGTCGACGGCGTACCGGTCTGGCCGCCGCCGGACTACCCGTACCCGCCGCCGGCGATCCGCACCCGGGACGACGCCGACCCGGTACGCCTGGTCTACGGTTCGTGCCGGCAGGTCGTCCCGCGTGTCACCCGTAGGCATCTGCCGGACGCGCTCGACACCTACGCGGTCCGGCTGGCCGCCGCCGCCCGTGCCGACCAGCCGGACAAGGCCGCCGGCACGCACGCCGGCCAGCCGGACCAGGCCGCCGGCCCCGAGGCCAGTGCCGGCGCTGATATCGACGCCGAGGCCGGGGCCGACCGGGCGTCCGGCACCGGCAGCGTGGGGTGGCCGGACTCGCTGGTGCTGCTCGGTGACCAGGTGTACGCCGACGACACGTCCCCGGCGATCCGTGGCTGGCTACGGCGTCGCCGGCGCCGGCGGCGGCCGGGCGCACCGGACAGCGAGGTGGTGACCTTCGCCGAGTACGTCCGGCTGTACCTGGAGTCGTGGACGGATCCGGACCTGCGCTGGCTGCTCTCGACGGTACCGAGTGTGATGATCTTCGACGATCACGAGATCATCGACGACTGGAACACATCGGAGTCGTGGCGCCACGCGTACCTGGCGAAGCCGTGGTGGGCCGAGCGGATCTCGGCCGGGCTCGCCTCGTACTGGGTGTACCAGCACCTGGGCAACCTGTCACCGGACGAGCTGGGGGCGGACCCGGTCTACCGGGCCGTCACCACCGCCGGCGACGCCACCGCGGCGCTGGCCGACTTCGGCACGCGCGCCGACCGCGACCGGACCGGGTACCGCTGGAGCTTCGCCCTCGACCTCGGCCGTACCCGGCTCGTGGTGCTGGACAACCGCGCCGGCCGCGACCTGACGCCCGGCCGGCGGGGCATGCTCGCCGACGGTGAGTGGAGCTGGTTCGTCGATCGGATCTCCGACGGTGGTTACGACCATCTGGTACTCGGCTCGTCGCTGCCCTGGTTGATGCCGCCCGCCGTGCACCACGTGGAGGCGATGAACGAGCGCATGTGCGAATCGTCGCGGCCGTGGATCGCCCGCTCGGCCGAGCGCATCCGGCGGGCGGCGGACCTGGAGCACTGGGCCGCCTTCGGCCGCTCCTTCGGTACCCTCGCCGACCTGCTCGCCCGGATCGGCAGCGGCGCGGGCGCGCCCGCGACGATCAGCGTGCTCTCCGGTGACGTGCACCATTCGTACGCGGCACGGGTCCGCACCGACTCGGGCGTACACAGCCGGATCCACCAGTTGACCTGCTCACCGATACACAACGGGCTGCCCGGCGCGATGCACCTCGCGACCCGGCTGGCGTGGAGTCGTCGCGCCGCCCGGGCCGCCCGCCGGCTGGCCCGCCTGGCCGGTACCCCCGACCCGGGTCTGCGCTGGGAGTTGGCCGCCGGGCCGTTCTTCGACAACGCGCTGAGTACCCTCGTGCTCCGCGACCGCACCGCCACCGTGGTCCTGGAAGGCACCGCCGCCGACGCTCACCTACACCAGCTAGCCACCCTCCCGCTGAACCCCGCCTGACCTCCATCCCGTGCTTTCCCCGATCTTGGTCAGCTGTGCAACCCCGGGTGGCAGAAGTGACCAAACTCGCAGAGCGGTCGGGAACGAGCCGGGGGAGGCGAGC
>JAVHWE010000554.1:0-6042 GCA_032160285.1 Micromonosporaceae bacterium
AGCGGCGGCACCGTATACACCGCCCAGGTCGATGCCCTGCGGGAGTCACCAGCAGACGACGCGTACCCCCGCCCGCTGTACCAACTCGTGGACCATTTGACCAGCGTGCATCACCAGGTTCTGCCGACCGGAACACCGTACCGGCCGAACGCCGTACGGCTCCTCACGGTCGCCGACGCCCGAACCTCCGCCCGCGACCACACCCGCATGGTCGGCCGGGATTCCCCCGCCGCCAATGACAGCAGGTGCGGTCTGCGGGCAACGTGACCTGCGCGGCGGCTCCGCACGTGAGGTGACACGGACGATTCCACGCAACGACAACGGGCAGTGGCCGCCGTACCGCGTCGACGAAGACCACGCCGTGCCCGCCGCACGGCGTTACCTCCTGCCGCATGAATAACCCTCGCGTACCGGCGACCGACCCAACCGCACCCCTACCGGATCCGTGGCTATCGCTACGCCGTACGGCTACCGCTACGCCGACCGTCGCACGGATTCGCGCGCCAAGACGGCAGAATTCCGCTACGAATCGACGGCGGGGCGCGGTCCGGGCCTACGCTACAACGGCCCGCGACAGCCCGCCGGCCGACATTGGATCCGTACGTTAGGGGCTCATTAACGGTCGCTTAAGTGACAGGCGCGTACTTTTCTCCAACGCGGACCGGTTGGGAGGAACGCATGAACGGGACCACGCGACGAAACGTCCTGACCGAAGCGCCCAGTGTCCGCGCTCCAGTCGTGCGCGAGGCCTACGCCGGAAGCGACACGTGCCCGGGGCCGCGCGCCGCGACACCGGATGAACACGGCGAGCCACCGAGCGAACCGGCCACAGCCCGGTGGCGACCTTCTCCCTACACCGCCGTGATGGCGGTCGCCGCCAGCGGATTGGTCATCACCATTGTGGAGGTCAAGGCCCAGTGGTGGGCGCCGGTGGCGTGGACCGCGGCGGCCTTGTTGATAATGGCCGCCGTCACGTTGGAGGCGGCTCGCAACCGGGGCACCGCGCCGGACGCGTCCACCATGGCCGGCCTGGACTCACTCGCCGACCAGCTCGCCCGAGCGGTACAGGCACAGTGGCGACGAGAACAGGCGCAGCGCGAGGTCACCGATCCGGCGTCATTGCCGGTGCGCTGGCACCCGGCCGCCGCTGACCTGGTGAACGACCCGGCAACCAGCTTCGGCTACGCGGCTGCCCCATCCACGGGGCGCGCCGTGCTCGACGAAATAGGTGCCATCTACCGGCGCGCCCCGTCGGGGCGCCTGGTCATCCTCGGCAAGGCGGGATCCGGCAAGACCGTCCTGGCCGCCCGGCTCGCGCTGGACCTGCTCGCCACCCGCCGCGCGGCCGACCCGGTACCGGTGCTGGTCAGCGTCGGATCGTGGAACCCGGCGACACCGCTGACGGACTGGCTGGCCGGCCAACTCGAACGCGACCATCCATGGCTCGCCGGCCCGCGTCCCGGCAAGCCGGGTCTGATGGCGGCGCTGATATCCGCCAACCGGGTCCTGCCGATCCTCGACGGCTTCGACGAGATCGACGCCGATCTGCGGCTCTTCGCGTTGAGTCAGCTGAACACCGGCGGCCTGCCCTTGGTACTGACCAGCCGCCGTGAGGAGTATCGCCGGGCCGCGCGCGCGGTCGCTCCGCTGGCCGCCGCCGCGATCGAACTCGACGACCTGGCCCTTGACGATCTGGCCGACTATCTGTCCCGTACCACCTGGCGGCGCGTCGCGGGCGCCCGTACCGGGGTATGGCAGTTGATCCTGGCCCACCTGCAGGATCAGCCCCAAGACCCGGCCGCCGCGGTGCTCCGGCCGGTGATGTCCACCCCCCTCATGGTGTACCTCGCCCGCACGATCTACTCCGACAGCGCCGACCACATCCCGACCGAGCTTCTCGACACGAGCCGCTTCCCCACCCCCGGCGCCCTGCGACAACACCTACTCACCACGTACCTTCCCGTCGTCTACGAGCAACCGGTGGCCGCCGGCCGCACCTGGCCCGTCGACCAGGTTGCCCGCTGGCTGACGTACCTCGCCCACCACATCGACGAGCTCTACGCCCCCGTACCGGTCCGTCGGCAACGTGGGCTCGCGGCCGGGCTCGCCCTCCGAATCGGCGACGCCCGCCGGCTGATGCTGGTCCGGCTATGGCTGCCGGTCACCGGTCGCCTGCCCTGGTCGGTGTCGGCGTTCCTCGCCGACGCCCACCGTCGCGGCGTTCTGCGCCAGGCCGGCGCCGTCTACCAGTTCCGTCACGCCCGGATCCGGGATCACCTCGCCCACGCCGGCCCCCGCCCAACCAGCTCGCCCGGTACCTACTGTTGACGGGGCGGCCCGAGTTCGACCGTTACCGCGGTGCCCCGCCCGGTGTCACCGCTGAGCCGCAGCGCGCCGCCGGAGCGCTCGGCCACCCGCCGCACGATGTCGAGTCCGAGCCCGGTCGATCCGTTTGAGCTGCGGCCGCGCTCGACGACGAGGGGGTCGGGCAGGCCAGGCCCGGAGTCGGTGATCACGAGCAGCGCGCCGCCGCCGGGCCGACGGTCCAGGCGTACGCCGAGCCCGCAGCCCTCGGGGGTGTGCGCCAATACGTTGCCCACCAGCGCGTCGAGGCAGGCGGCGAAATCGTCGCGGTTGGCCCGTACCGGCATCGGGCCCGCGGACAGCTGGACCTGTACCTCGCGCCCTTCCTCGTCGGCCAGGGCCGACCAGAACCGGACCCGCTCCGCGACCACCTCGGCCGCGTCGCAGGCCGCGCTGACACCGTCGCGTACCGGTTGGCGGGCCTCCTGGATCACCGCGTTGACCGTACGCTCGACGGAGTCGAGATCCGTCGCGATGCGCGCCCGGTCGGCCGGATCGTCGAGCGACTCGGCGTCGATCCGTAGCGCGGTCAACGGCGTGCGCAGGCGGTGGGACAGGTCCGCCACCGCCTCGCGTTCGATTGCCAACAACTCTCCGATACGGGCGGCGAGCAGGTTCAATCCGGCGCTGACCTGGCGCACCTCCGGCGGTCCGTGGTTGCCGGCACGGGCGGAAAGGTCACCCTGGGCGAGCCGGTGGGACACGTCCGCGGCGGCGATCAGCGGGCGGTTGAGGTTGCGGGCAAGCTGGTGCGCGACGGCCATGCTCACCGCCATCAGGCCCACGCCGAGCAGACCGAGGACCAGCCAGGCATGGGCGACCCCCCGGCTCAGCTCGGCGTCGGACACGAACGTGCGGATCACCGCCGTACCGTCGGGCAGCCCGGCGACCGCGACCAGAATCTCGTGGCCGCCCCGCGCGAGTGCGGTCAGGCTCCGACCGGTTGCGGCCAGCGACACGGCGGCCGACCGGGGCGTCGGCGCGCCGATCGTCCGGCCATCGGGCAGGAAGACGGTGATCGGATGCCGGGTTGCGGCGTTGACCCGGTCCACCGCGAGGACCAGCGTCGCCTCGTCGACCGTGGCCACCATCGGGGCGAGCGACTGCGCCTCGACGAGCGCCTGGCTCACGGCCCGGTCCGCGGCCGCCGTCCGCACCAGGATCGCCAGCGGGATGAGGAACGCCACCAGTACCAACGAGGTGGTGGCGCCGACCAGCAGGACCAGTCGTCGGGTCATGCGCCGGGTGCCGTGAGTTTCACGCCGACGCCGCGGATCGTATGCAGGTATCTCGGCTCGGCCGCGGTCTCACCGAGCTTGCGGCGCAGCCAGGACAGGTGTACGTCGACGGTCTTGTCGGCGCCCCCGTACGGTAACCGCCACACCTGGGCCAGCAGCTCCTGCTTGGTCACCACCGTGCCCGGTCGCGACGCCAGGTAACTGAGCAGGTCGAACTCCTTGGGCGTGAGGTCCAGCGGCGTTCCGGCCAGCGACGCCTCGCGGCCCGCGGTGTCGAGCCGGAGCCCGCCGAGGACGAGTGCCCTCGGTACCTCCGCGCCGTTGCCGACGGATCGCCGCAGCACCGCGCGGATCCGCGCCTCGAGCTGGGCCGACCCGAACGGCTTGACCACGTAGTCGTCGGCGCCGCAGTCGAGTACATCGACAATGAGCGATTCATCGTCCCGGGCGGTGGCGACGATGACCGGTACCTGGCTCACCGAACGCAACATCCGCAGCGCGTCGCTGCCCTGCACATCGGGTAGGCCGAGGTCGAGGATCACCAGATCGGGCTGGCCGTCGATGACCTGCTGCAGACCGGCCAGCGCGGTCGACGCGCTCGACACCGCATGGCCGAGTACGGTCAGCGCGCGGATGAGGGCACGGCGTATCTCCGCGTCGTCCTCCACCAGGAGGATGTGGGCCACGATCTCACCGTACCGCGCTTTGTGGCGCCGTTAGTACGTCGTTAACCATTGATGTGCCAGGGTTTGCGCCATGGTAACCCTTCGTCGTGTCCTCGCGAGCGTCGCGGCGTGGACCGTCGGCGCGGTCGCCGCAGCCGGAGTGGGTCTGCTCGCGCTGTCCCTGATCGGTAACGGCGTCAGTACGAAAACGGGGCAGCCGCTCACCCCGGACGCTGTCTCCCGTGCGGTCTCCGCCGCGCCGGCCACGCCGTCCGCGGGTGCGGCGGCCGGCGTTCCTTCGACGGCTGCGTCATCGCCTGAGGACCCGCCGTCGACGATGCCCCCCGCCACGGACTCCGCCGCGTCACGACCGACCGACCGTCTGTTCACCACGTCCGGCGGTACCGCGATCGTCCGGTGCACCGGAAGCCGGGCGTACCTGGTGTCCTGGAGCCCGAGCCCGGGCTACCGCTTTGACAACGTCGAGCGCGGCCCCGGGGACCGGGTGAGGGTGCGGTTCCGGTCCGACGAGAACAAGTTCGATCTGCGGGCGACGTGTGTGGGGGGCGTCCCCCAGTCCCGGGTCGGCGAGGACGGTTAGGGTCGACGTCGACCGCCGCCCGGCGGTGACGCCGGACCGGATGGTGACGACCGTTCCGGGCCTTGTCCGATGCGATGGATGTGCGCGTGACTTCTTTGGACCTGGGCAGTCACGCTGGGCGGACCCTGCTGCGGCAGATCGAGTACTACTACGACACGGTGCCACGCGCTGGTGCCAGCGTCGAAGACTTCGGGCCGCTCACGCTGTTTGTCCGGCACGGCCGGGGATGGCCGTTCTATGCCCGCCCGACCCTCGGCTGGTCCGGCCCGGTACCCGCCGTCGACGTGATGGCGGTGCGCTCACGCCAGCGCGAGCTGGGCCTGCCGGAAAGTTTCGAGTGGGTCGCTGAAACCACGCCCACGCTGCGTGCGGCGATCGAAGAGGCCGGGCTCGTGGTTCGCGAGCACCCGTTGATGGTGCTGGAACCCCACGCCCCGGTACCCTCCGCGAGCCCGTTGCCCGCCGGCGTGTCGGTGCGGATGGTGGCCGCGGATGACCCGGTACTGCCGGGCGCGTTGGCCGTGCCCCACCTCGCTTTCGCCCAGGCCGGCACGGGTATCGGCGCGGTGGGTGTCGCGGAGCTGGCCGACACCGTACGGGCCCGGGCCGGCGACGGGTCGGTGGAGCGGGCCGCCGCCCGGATCCGGTCCGGTCGGACCGCGATCTCCGCCGCGGTGACGGACGCCGCCGTACTGTCCGCCGGACAGCACCAACCGGTCGGGGCGGTCACCGAGATCGTCGGCGTGGGCACCCTGCCGGCCGCGCGCCGGCGTGGCCTCGGGCTCGCGGTCACGGCGGCGCTGGTACGTGACGCCCGATCGCGAGGCGTGGCAACCGTTTTCCTGTCGGCCGGCGACGACGACATCGCTCGGATCTACGCACGGCTCGGCTTCCGCCGCTTCGCCACCGCCCTGATCGCCGAGCCGCGGACCGGTCGCGGGTAGCGGCACCGGTACAGCTGTGGACTTGGCATGATGCATCGATGCCCCTGCCCCGCTACACCCATCTCCTGTTCGACTTCTTCGGCACGGGTTGTCAACGGATGCGGGCTCCACCGAGCAGGATGACCGCGGGTCGGCGCAGCGCCTCGACGTCCTGGCATGGATCGTCGCGGTACCCGACGAGGTCGGCGGGCGCGCTCTCCTCGATGCCCGGCAGGCCGAGGCGTCGAGCT
>JAVHWE010000630.1:0-2827 GCA_032160285.1 Micromonosporaceae bacterium
TGTCGGGAGGGTGAGGCCGAACGGCATCGCGGCGGCCCCGGGTGCGCCGGTCAGATGCGCCTGCGCGATCTGGCGGGCGAGATCCCAGTTGACCGGCCCGCCGGTCGGCGTCGCGAAGAGCTGTTGCAGCTGGCTCATGAAGCGCTGCATCTGCTGCGGATCGTTGGGGTCCGGTAGGTCGCCCCCACCGGGCAGGCCGAAGCCGAACGGGCTGTCTGCTGGCACGTATTCAACGGTACGCGACGCCTGCGGGAGGCAGTCGCGAAGCGTGCCGGCTAGGCTCGCCGCCATGAGACGTCGTGGCGCCACCGTCGCCCTGGGCGGGGTCCTGCTGGCACTGCTGGTCTGGCAGGCGTTCTTCTCGGTCAGCGTGCCGTACGTGGCGCTCGGACCGGGCCCCACGGTGAATACGCTCGGTCAGGCAGACAAGCACGACGTCATCAGCGTCACCGGCGTTGCGACCTCCACCTCCAAGGGTCAGCTTCGGCTCGTCACGGTCAGCGTCACGTCCGAGCTGACCCTGTTCGACGCGGTGAAGGGTTGGATCCAGCATGACTACGCGGTGGTCCCGCGTGAACTGATCTACCCACCCAACCAGACCCAGCAGCAGGTCGATCAGGAGAACGCGCAGGAGTTCAAGGACTCGCAGAGCAGCGCCGAGACGGCGGCGCTCACCAAACTGGGGTACCCGATCCAGGTGACCGTCAGTGAGGTCACCGCCGGCTCGGCGGCCGCCGGGGTGCTCAACATCGGCGACGTGATCACGTCGGTGGACGGCACGGCGGTGACGACGACGGCCAAGCTGACCGAGCTGATCAGGGCCAAACCGGCCGGCACCCCGCGCACGCTCGGTTACGTTCGGGGCGGGGTGGCCGGTACCGTGTCGATCACTCCCCGCGCCGACGGCGGAACGCCACGGATCGGGGTGAAGGTGCTGTCCAAGCAGCCGCATCCGTTCGAATTGACAATCGATCTGAACCGGATCGGTGGCCCGTCGGCCGGGTTGATGTTCACTCTGGGCATAATCGACAAGATCAAACCGGAGGATCTGACCGGCGGTGTCCGAATCGCCGGTACCGGTACCATCGACGACGCGGGCAATGTGGGGCCGATCGGCGGCATACCGCAGAAGCTTGTCGCGGCCAAGCGGGACGCGGCGAAGGTGTTCCTGACCCCGGCCGCCAACTGCGCCGAGGCGATGGACAACGCGGTGCCCGGCCTGCCGCTGGCCAAGGTCGCCACAGTGGACGACGCGCTGGCCGCGTTGCAGGCCATCCGGGAGCACCGGCGACCCGCACCCTGTACCCGTTGAGCGTCGGTTAGGTCTAGATCGGTACCGGTCGGCCGGCGGTGGTGGACGGGGTGCGTACGCTGGGACGCGTTTCCTGACGCGAGCGTGCGGAGTACAACGTGGTGATGCGTGCCCCCCTGTCCAGGGTCAACCGGCGCGGCCGGGTGACGGTGATCGTTCTCGCCGCCGTCTTCCTGCTGTTCACGCTCTTCGACCGGGTGATCGAGGTGTGGACCGACTGGCTGTGGTTCGACGAGGTCAAGTACCGGACGGTGTTCACCACGGTGCTGACCACCCGGTTGACGCTTTTCGTGCTCTTCGCCACCGGCATGGGGCTGTTCGTCGCGGTCAACCTGTACCTGGCCTACCGACTGCGGCCGCTGATGCGCCCGCACTCGCTCGAACAGCAGGCACTCGACCGGTACCGGATCTTGCTGACCCCCCGGATCGGCACCTGGATCACCGCGTTCGCGCTGCTGATCGCGCTGTTCGCCGGGCTGTCGGCCCAGGGCCGCTGGCAGCAGTGGCTCCTGTTCGCCAACTCCCAGCGATTCGGGATCACCGACCCGCAGTTCCACGTGGACCTCGGGTTCTACGTCTTCGAGTACCCGTTCTGGCGGTACCTGCTCGGTGCCGCCTTCACCGCGACGGTGATATCGGTGCTCGGTGGCCTGGCCATGCACTACCTGTTCGGCGGAGTGCGGTTGCAGGGTGCCGGCGAGCGGATGACCGCTGCGGCGCGGGCCCACCTGACCACCTTGGTAGCGGTGTTCGTGCTGCTCAAGGCGGTTGCGTACTATCTGGACAAGCGTGGGCTGCTGCTCGGGCACAATTCCAGCGCCGATGTGTCCGGCGCCGGGTACACCGACATCAACGCGCTGCTGCCGGCCAAGGAGATCCTGGCCTGGATCTCGGTCGTCGTCGCGGTGGCGATTCTGGTCTTCTCCAACGCCTGGATGCGCAACCTGCTCTGGCCGGGGGTGTCGCTCGGGCTTCTGGTCGTCTCGGCGGTCGCGATCGGCGGTATCTACCCGGCCGCCGTGCAGGCGTTCACCGTCGCGCCGAGCTCGTTGAGCAAGGAACCGCCGTACATCCAGCGCAGCATCAACGCGACCCGACAGGCGTTCGGACTGGCCGATGTGACATCAACGCCGTACCAGGCCGCGACACAGGCCCCGCCGTCGTCGCTGAGCGGCGACAAGGACACCGTGCCCAACATCCGGCTCCTCGACCCCGCCGTCGTCTCCGACACGTACACCCAACGCCAGCAGGTCCGTAGCTTCTACGACTTCGGCGAGAAGCTCGACATCGACCGCTACGCGATCGGCGGCAACCTACAGGATTACGTGGTCGGCGTACGCGAGATCAACTACGGCAACCTGACCCAGCAGCAACGCAACTGGCAGAACCGACACACGGTCTTCACCCACGGGTACGGATTCGTCGGCGCCCCGGCTAACAAGATCGTCTGTGGTGGTCTGCCGTTCTTCGTCTCCGGGTTCCTCGGTACGCACGAGGACGACGTCAAGGCCGGCT
>JAVHWE010000034.1:0-3336 GCA_032160285.1 Micromonosporaceae bacterium
CGCCAGCCGACCCGCCGCCGGTCGGTCGACTTGCGGTGGGCGGCTATCGTCACCGGCACCGGCGTATCGGCGTGAGGGTATCCTGCGCGATGCTCGGTTCGCTCAACCACCACCACCGGCGGCGGCACAGGGGGAAAGCAACAGAACATGGGGCGGCACCGCCACTCACCTTCGGCATACGCCGACCGCGCCACGCGTGTGCTTGCGACGGGCGCTTTCGTCGACTCAAGTGGATCCGGTCTGCTGATCGCCGCCGTCGCCATCCGCTACGCGCCACAGCTCGCGGTAACCCCCGGCCAGGTCGGGGTCGGTCTGGCGATGGGCAGCGGGCTGACGTTGGCGACGTTGTGGGTCGTCGCACGCCTGTCGCCGCGCCGAATCCCGCTGCCGGCCTACCTCGTCGTGAACATCGTGCGCTCGCTGTGCGCCCTGGGTTACCTGGCCGCCCGCGGTCCGCTGCAGGTATCGGCGGTGACCTGTCTGCTGCTGGTCGCCGACCGGGTGGCACCGCGACTGCACCGGGCGGTCAGCGAGCACGCGCTCGCCGGACCGGCCGGTACGCGGGCCGTCGCCACCATCGCGTCCCGGCGCAATGTGGGCCTCGCCGTCGGCGTGGGCGTCTGCGGTGTGACCGTCGGGGCCGGAAGCCCGGTCGCCTTCCGCGCCGTGATGATCGCGAACGCGTTGTCCTTCCTCATCACCGTTCCCATGCTGGTACGGCTCAACGCCGATACCGAGCGGGCCGCCGCGCCGGCGCGGGCGGTGACGCGACGTCGGACCGCGCAGTGGATTATCGGCTTCCACGGTGTGTCCTCGTTCTGCTACGGCCTTGTCTTCCCGTACACCGGTATCTTCCTCACCGGCCGCCACGGTGTCGGAACCCATGGCGTCGCGGTGTACTACGCGGCCGCGGGGACGGCGAACCTGGCGGTCGCGCTGATACTCGCGATCGGTAAGGTCCGGCCACCGCCCGCCGCGCTCGCGTTGACCGGAATCGCGCTGTCCGTCGCCGGCTACCTCACCCTGCCCACCGTCAACTCACTGCCGGTGGTCGGCCTCGCGGCAGCCGCGACGGGGGTGGGGCAGGGCTGCTTCCTGGCCGCGATCATCCCGATCATCAACTCGTTGGTGTCGGAGGCCGACCGGCGCCAGGTCTTCGCCCGCCGCTACCAGGTGCTCAACGCCACGCTCGCCGGTGGCTCGCTGGCCGCCGGCGGCGTGATCAGCGCGTGGTCACGGAACGTCATCCCGCATCTGTTCGTGGTCAACGCCCTCGGCTACCTGCCGCTCGCGCTGACCCTCCTGGTTACCCGACGGTCCAGCAGCGGTTCGGGTGGTCGATCCACCGCCGACGAGCCGACCGACCAGCCGGCCCTGCCGGTCCGGGCGCTGCTGACGTCGGCATTCGCGGTGTCACTGTTCCAGCTGGGCGTCTATCTGCTGGGCTACAGCCAGTTCGAGGCGACCGCACCCCTGGTCGCCGCAACATTGATGCACATCAATCTGAGCTGGATCTCGGTGCTCATCGCGGTCAACGTGGCGACGATCGTGGTGGCGCAGCGGGTGATGACGCGCCGGCTCGAGCCGTACCCGGAGGTGGTGGGCGTACGGATCGCGGTGGGGCTGTGGGTGCTCGGCTATCTGGTGGTCGGCGCGATGGCTTTCGCGCCGACCGGCGTCCGGCTGGTCGGCATGCTGCTCTACGGAGCGATCTTCGGTCTCGGAGAGTGCGCGTACTCCTGCTCCTACCACCCGTGGCTGATCTCCAAGGTGCCGGCGCGCGAGCTCACCCGGGCCAACGCGCTGTCCAACTCCACGATGGGGATCGGGCTCTTCTTCGGACCCTCCATCGGTGTCGCCCTGATCGGTACCGGCAGTTCGGCCGCCGTATGGCTGACACTGGGCGCGCTCTGTGCCGCGGTCGGCCTCACCACGGTGCGCGTACGCCGTCGCCGCACGGCTGCCGCCCCGGCCGCCCGGCCGGCTGACACCGCCGGGGCGGCAAGCGCCCGGGTCGAGCCGACGGACGAGCCGATCTGGCGGCCGGCGGCGATCGACGTCTGGCGGGCCGCCACGCTGGAACTGCCCATGGTGCGTACCGCCGGCGCGTTCCAGCACCCGTACTACCTGACGCTGGCCGAACCCGAGCTCAACGGCCCCAGTCACCCGCGCGGCGCGGCCGTCACCACGGCAACCCGATGACCGGTGACGGCGGTGGCGGCGGCCGAGCACTCACGGCACGCCACGCTCACCGTGTGGACCGGGTTCGACCGGACTGGCAGTAGCGTGCTCGGCATGGGTCGACACCTGGGTACGGACGAGCTGGCATGATCCGGGTGCTGGTCGCCACGGACGAGCCGCTGATCGGGGCCGGCATCCGCAGGGCGCTGGAGTCCCACAGCGACATCGTGGTCGTCGCCGAGGCCGAGACCGGCCCCGCCGCGGTGGACGCCGCGACCAGGCACGACGCGGACGTCCTGCTGATCGACGTCACGGTTGCGGTCCTGGACGGGTTGAACGCAATCGAGCAGCTGCGCCGCCGACTGCCCGCGCTGCGGGTCGTGGTGCTGACCTCGGTCGGCGGCGAGCCGGACGGGTTGGGCGCGGTTGCGGGCGACGTCGCCGGGTTCGTCCCCAAGAGCTGCGGCCCCGACGAGCTGATCCGTGCGGTCCGCGCGGCGCACGACGACACGCGGGGGGGCCGGCCATGAGGGGCCGCGTACGGGAGAGGTCAGCGCTCCGCGGCGGGGTCGACCGGGGCCAGGCGGGCGGTCCACCGCTCCTCGACGCGGGCGTAGCGCCACACGAGCAGGGCGACGACCCAGGTGACGACGAACAGGCCCACGATGACGTACCCGACGTAGTTGAGGTCTAGGCCGGCTATCGCCGCGAGCGGCCCCGTCTCGATGCCGAACCTGTCGGTCAGGATCGAGATGAGCTCGATCGTACCGATGATCAGCGCGACGGCGACGGACAGCCCGGTGATGGTGATGTTGTAGTAGACCTTGCGGACCGGCTTGGAGAAGGCCCAGCCGTACGCGAAGTTCATGAAGCAGCCGTCGATCGTGTCCAGCAGGCTCATGCCGGCGGCGAACAGGACCGGCAGGGTCAGGATCGCGTACCACGGCAGCTGGAACACCGCCGCCCCACCGGCCAGAACGAGCAGGGATACCTCGGTGGCGGTGTCGAAGCCGAGGCCGAACAGCAGTCCGAGCGGGTACATCTGCCACGGCTTGGTCACGGCGTTGGTGACCCGGGAGAGGATGCGGTTCATCAGGCCGCGCTTGTTCAGCTGATCTTCGAGGGCGGCCTCGTCGAAGGCGCCGCTGCGCATCC
>JAVHWE010000068.1:0-3635 GCA_032160285.1 Micromonosporaceae bacterium
CCGCCGCCTATCCCGGCGGCTCCATCCGCGGCCAACTCCGCAAGACCAGTGCGACCGACCTGCTCGGCCGGCTGCGCGGCCCGCTGATGGCGCTGATGGACGGCGGCCAGGAGATCCCACCGGCCGGCGACGGTACCGGTACCGCCTTCGTGGACCCGCACGGCGACCGGATCGCGTTCGCCGCCACCTGGAGCGGCATCCCCGCCCCGACGCGCGGGCACATCCACGCCGGCCCCGTCGGCGAGCCCGGGCCGGTCGCGGTACCGCTGTTCGAGGCGCCGGCGGGACTGCCGGCGTCGATCACCGGCGTCGCCGGCTCGGTCCCGGTCGACGGGGCGCTCGCCGCCCGGATCGGCGACCGGCCCGCCGAGTACTACCTCAACCTGCACGCGGCCGGCTTCGCCACCGGCGCGCTGCGCGGTCAGCTCATGCGGCCGGACCACCGCGCCGAGGTCGACGGTGGGCAAAGGGCCTCCTGAGCCGCCTGCCACGGGGATAGTGCAACGCATGACGCTCGCGAAAAACCGTGGACGAACGGACGGTTCCGAGGCGGTCGGTATTTGTCAGACTCGTGCGATGACGACGCGGTGGCGCCGCCCATACTCGCCCGGCCCCGGCCGGTGGATCGTGGTGGCCTGGGAAATGTGCGGACTGGGCATGTTCGGCTGGAGTACCGAGCGGGTACTGCGACCCAGCCTGTCGCTCACGCCGGTCGGAATCGCGCTGCTGGCGACCGCGCTGATGATGATCTGGGTGCTGTTCTCGCACCGGATCCTGCGCATGGGCGTCTACGTCAACGATCATGGCGTTCGGGTGTTCCGACTGCTCGGTAGCAGTACCGTCCGTTGGTCGGAGGTCGAGCGGATCACCGTGCGGGACAGCCGGGTGTCGATCGGGCGGCTACGGGTCGCCGGTGGGCGCAGCGTGCAGATCGAGCCGCTCGACGGCGCGCCGATCGACACCACCCTGTGGGCCGACGGGATCGACTTCGTATTCCGCCGGCATGCCTTCCACGACGCGTACCGGGAGCTGCGCCAACACCTCACCAGCTACCGCAGCGGGCGCTGACCGCAATCGCCGCGGGCTCGCCGCTGCGGCGTGATCGTGACAGCCCAACTGACCTGCGCTGATCCGGCCCACGCCCGGCCGCGCCCCGGTAGGTTGGCTGGTGTGCGAACGGCCGACGCGATGCGGGCCTTCCTGCGCGCGGACGAGCCGGCGCTGGAACGACGCGCGCTCGGTACCGGCGATCTGGAACTGGCCGCCAAGCGCCTCGAAGAGTGCTGCGCCCGTACCGTCGGCCCCGTCGCCGACTGCCTGTTCTACCGGTCGAACGCCGGGCTCGTTGCCGGGCTCGTTTTGGTTGACAGCCGACGGATCGTCGCCAAGGTCCATCAACCGGAGCAGACCCGGGCCCGGCTCGGTACCGTGCAACGCGTCCAGGCACACCTCGCCGACGGGGGGTACCCGTGCCCGCGACCGCTCGGGATGGCCCACTGCGAACACGCGTTCGTGACCTTCGAGGAGCTCCGCGACGAGGGCAGCTACCGCGACGCGCACGATCCACCGGTGCGCCGGGCGATGGCGCGGTCGCTCGCCGAGCAGGTCAGGCTGACCGGCGCGGTGCCGGACGTGCTGGCGTTGAGCCGCGAGCCGCTGCGGGCACAGCGCACCCCCTGGCACGGTACCCACCATCCGCGGTTCGACTTCGGGGCCACCCGGCAGGGTGCCGACTGGATCGACGCGCTGGCCGGCCGGGCACTGGAGATCCTGCGCGACGACCCCGGCGCGCCGGTCGTCGGGCACATCGACTGGCGGGTCGAGCAGGTCCGGTTCGCCGTCGCCGAGGACGGGTCCGCGGGCGACGGGCTGGACGCCACGGCCGTGGTAAGTGCCGTCTACGACTGGGACAGCCTGGTGCTCGACTCCGAGACCACCATCGTCGGGTACGCGGCCCGGGCCTTTCCGCTGGCCTGGGAGCGCGACGGCGCGCGGCTCTGGCCGACCCCCGCCGAGCAGGCGGCCTTCGTCGACGACTACGAGTCGGCCCGGGGGCGCGCGTTCACCGCCGCCGAACGGCGGGCCATGGCGGCGGCGGGAGTGTTCCAGTCGGCCTACGGCGCGCGGTGTGAGCACGCCGTGGCCGGGGCCGGTGAACCGGTCGACGACGGCAGCCAGCGGGCCGGGCTGGCCCGGTACGGCGCGGCGCTCTTCGACGCGCTCACCTGACGGCCCGGGGTCACCAGCCCAGGTAGGTCCGGGTCGCCCGGGCGACGGCCGCCACCATGTCGGTACCGGCGGCGAACGACACATGGCCCCGCGACAGCACCACAATGGACACGTCGGTGTCGGCGTCGGTGATCCGTCCGATGCTGTTGACGGTCCACCGGCCGTTCTGCGTGTCCCGGGACAGCCAGCCATTCTTGATCGCGACCACCTCGCCGGACCGGGCCGCCGCGCTGATCCCCCAGTCCTGGTCGGGATCGACGTTGCCCATGAGGTCGAACAGGTAGTCCGCGTCGGTGACCGGGCCGTCCGGATCGGCGAGTCCGGTGACCAGGCGCGCCTGGTCGGCCGCGGTGGTCTCGGTGAGGCCCCAGTCGCCGTCGCCGTCGGGGTCGGTCCCGGTCAGCCCGAAGGTCTTCACCGCGGTGGAGATCCCATGGGTACGGGTCCACAGCTGCGATGCCGCGTCATTGTCACTGTGCTCGATCATTGCCACGGCCAGGCTCTTTTCCCGGGCGCTCAGCGTGCGGCCGGCGCGCTGCGCCTGGAGCAGCAGCGTGGCGAGGATGTCGACCTTGACGACGCTCGCCGTCTCGAACTGTCGTCCGTCCGCGTAGTCGAACCTTTGACCGGTCTTCCGATCGATCACCGTGACCGACAGGTCCACGTACCCCGTGCCGTCGTAGCCGGTGAGCAGCGCGGTCAGGTCGGCCTCGGACCGCCGCCGGCGGTCCGCCTCGGCCCGCGCGGCGGCGAGGTCGGCGGCCCGGTCCCCGAGCGTCGCGCGCTGAGTCACCAGGTCGCCGGCCGCGAGTTCCGCCGAGGTGAGCTCGTCGGAGCGCACCGCCGGCCCGCGATCCGGGCGCCGCGCACTCCCCGGTGCGGCGGCCGACGCGCCGGCGCCGATGAGGACCGTCGCGACCACCGAGAGCAGCGCAAACGTGCTCACCCAACGGCGCCTGATCATCATTCGTCGATGTTCGAGGCGTTCGCCGCGAACCGCCTCGACCCAGGCTCGACGCGACCTCAAAGCTGACTTGCAAATGCGTCGACGCGACTACTCCGCCTCCGGGCCGGCCGCGGCGTCCAGCCGCTGTTCGAGGCGCTCCAGCCGCCACACAAACGGCCCGAGCCCGTCGCGTACCGCGGCGGCCAGCACCGCCGTCTGCGCGCCGGTCTACCGGCCCTGCCATAGTGCCTGTGCCCGCAGGACCTGTCCGGCGGTCCCGCCCGGCTCCGTGACCCGGATCACATACTGTCGCCGGGCCCGGTGTCGAGAATTCATCGCCGGCTCCGACCCACCACGACAACGTCCGCCACGGTTCCGCAGCCAAGGAGTGATGACATGAAGTACCTGCTCATGATCTATCTGAACCCGACGACCTGGGAGGGCATGTCCGCCGAGCAGA
>JAVHWE010000110.1:0-7444 GCA_032160285.1 Micromonosporaceae bacterium
GGCAGTCCGAGGACGCCGACCGCCGGGCGGCCGAGGCCGACCTGCTCGACAACCGGATCAAGGCGCTGGTCGCGACGTCGGCGCTCGGCATGGGATTCGACAAGCCCGACCTCGGGTTCGTCGTACACCTCGGCGCGCCAGCGTCGCCGATCGCGTACTACCAGCAGGTCGGCCGGGCCGGCCGGGCGGTGCGCAGCGCCGACGTGCTACTGCTGCCGGGTCACGAGGACGAAGCGATATGGCGGTACTTCGCCTCGCTGGGCTTCCCGGCCGAGGAGCAGGTCCGTACCACCCTGGACGCGCTGGCGGCCGCCGACCGTCCACTGTCGACGCCGGCCCTGGAGGCGCGGGTCGACCTGCGGCGCAACCGGCTCGAACTGATGCTCAAGGTGCTCGACGTGGACGGCGCGGTTCGGCGGGTGCGTGGCGGCTGGACCGCGACCGGCCAGCCCTGGCACCACGACGCGCAACGGTACGAGCGGGTGGCCGCCGCCCGGTCGGCCGAACAGGCCGCGATGCGGGAGTACGCGAGCACCGGCGTCTGCCGGATGGAGTACCTGCGCCGGTGCCTCGACGACCCCGGGGCCGCGCCGTGCGGGCGGTGCGACACCTGCGTCGGGGCGTGGTATCCGACGGTCGTGTCGCCCGCGGCGCTCGCCGCGGCGCGGGCGCACCTCGGCCGGGTCGGCGTGACGGTCGCGCCCCGGCAACTGTGGCCCACCGGGCTGGCGGCGGTGGGGGTCCCGCTGTCCGGCAAGATTCCGGCCGGTGAGCAGGCCGGCCCGGGTCGCGCCCTGGCCCGGCTGTCCGACCTCGGCTGGGGAGACCGGCTGCGCCGGTTGGTCGGCGACGACGCCCCCGACGGCCGGGTCCCCGACGAGGTGTACGCCGGGGTCGTGCGCGCCCTGGTCGACTGGGCCGGCGGCGACGACCGATGGCCGGCCCGCCCCGCCGGGATCGTCGCCGTGGCGTCCCGGCGCCGCCCCGAACTGGTACACGATCTTGCCAGCCGGATCGCGACCACCGGCCGTCTGTCACTGCTCGGCTCGGTGTCGCGCAGCACCGCCGGCGGTCCGGGCGACGCCCTGCGGGGCAACAGCGCGCAGCGGGTACGGGTGCTGCACGACGCCTTCACCGTGCCCGGCGACCTGTCGGCGCGACTGGCCGGCCTGAACGGTCCGGTCCTGCTCGTCGACGACCTGATCGACTCCGGCTGGACCGGCGCCATCGTCGCCCGCCTGCTACGTCGGGCGGGCGCCCCCGCCGTACTCCCTTTCGCCCTGGCCCTGGCGGGGTGACAGCGGCTCAGCCGACGCGGCCGTAGCCGTGGATGGGTGCGAAGTCCATCTGGCGGATTGAGACCTGCTGGCCGGCGCGGGGTGCCTCGATGATGCGGCCGTTGCCGGCGTACAACGCCACGTGGTGGATGTCGCCGAAGTAGAAGACCAGGTCCCCGACGCTCAGTTCGCTTCGCTGGATGTGCCGCACGCTGGCCCACTGCATGGCGGCGCTGTGGGGAAGTCGCCGACCGGCGTCGCGCCAGGATGCCATCACCAGCCCCGAGCAGTCGTACGTGTTCGGTCCGGCGGCCGCCCACTGGTAGTTCTTGCCCAGTTGCTGGAGCGCGAACCGCAGCGCCGCGCCGCCGGGGTTGTCGCCCGACACCGGTACGTCCACGGGTACGCCCGCGCCCCGGTCGGCCTGCCGGGAGCCGCGAGCGCCGGTGGCGGCCCACGCTGAGGAGTCCGGTACGGCGGCGCGTTCGGATCGCAGCGACGCCAGGTCGCTTTCGACGGCCGCCTGGGTGACCTGCAGTTCACGGCTCTGGAGTTCCTGCTGTCGAGCCAGCATGGCGAGGTGGCTTCGCTGCTCGTCGTACCGGTCCGTCGCGTCGCGCAGGACGTCGATGTCGCGCTGCTGGTGGCGGGCGATGTGCTCGAGCATGGTGAGCCGGTCCACAAAGGTGCCCGGGGAGCTGGCGCCGAGCACGGCGTTCATCGGCCCTTCGGAGGTGGCGACGTACGCGCCGACCGCGATCGTCTCGACCCGTCGCCGCAGCCCGTCGATCTGCCGCGCCAACGGGGCGAGCTGGGCCTGTACGTCGGCGAGCTGGGTCTGGGTCGTCGACTGGTTTTCGCGGATCGTGTTGAACCGTTCGATCACCGTCTCCAACCGTTGGGACGCCGCCGCCACCTGGCGGTCGAGGTCGGCCGGGTCGGGATCGGCGTGCGCCGGGGACGGTCCGATCCAGGCGGCCGGGGCGACAAGGGCGACCACAGTGGTCGCGACGAGGCCCGAGGTGCGGAGAGCTATGGCGCGGAGGGTGCGAGATAAGCCCACGTCATTGTTAAACGATCGAATATCCGTAAAAGCCACGGATCGGTTTAAAATAAATCGAGGGTTATACCCGTGGGGGGTATAGTGACGCGGGTGAGTACTGATGGCAACGCAGAGCTGGAGCTACCGTCCGGCGGGTACTCCTACGCCGCCGACAAGCAGGCGCTGCTTGACCGGCTGCGCCGGATCGAGGGCCAGATCCGGGGCGTGCACCGGATGGTCTCCGACGACACGTACTGCATCGACGTGCTGACCCAGATCGCGGCGGCCAACCGGGCGCTGCAGGCGGTGGCGGTCGGCCTGCTCGAAGACCACATCGCGCACTGTGTCGTCGAAGCGGCCCGCGCCGGCGACCCCGGCGCCAAGGTGAAGGAGGCCAGCGACGCGATCGCGCGGCTGGTCCGCTCGTAAAGTCCAGATCTTTTGACCGGGAGGAACGATGTCTGTTCGCAACGAGTACACGGTCGCGGGCATGACCTGTGAACATTGCGTGGCCGCGGTCACCGCGGAGCTGACCGTGCTGCCCGGGGTGCACGACGTCCAGGTCGACCTGCCCAGCGGCACGGTCACCGTGTCGAGCGACGCGCCGCTGCCGATCGACGAGGTGCGGACCGCTGTCGACGAAGCGGGGTACCGGTTGGCCGGAGCCGGTGTCTGACCACCCCGCCAGCGTCGAGCTGGAGATCGGCGGCATGACCTGCGCCACCTGTGCCCTGCGGGTGGAGCGCAAACTCAACCGGATGACCGGTGTACGGGCCAGCGTCAACTATGCCACCGAGACCGCGCGGGTCGAGTTCGCCGCGCCGGTGACCGTCGACGACCTCGTCAGCACCGTAACGGCCACCGGATACTCGGCACGCCGACCGACGGTCTCGCCACCGACCGACACGCCACCGGCCGACACGCCACCGGCCGACGCGGCGTTGCGGCGGCGGCTCGTCGGCTCCGCGCTGCTCACACTGCCGGTGCTCGTCCTGGCCATGTCCCCACTGACGCAGTTGCGCGGCTGGCAGTGGTTCTGTCTCGCCCTCGCCACACCCGTCGTGACCTGGGGTGCGTGGCCGTTTCACCGGGCCGCCCTGCGCAACGCCCGCCACGGTACGGCCACCATGGACACTCTGATCTCGCTCGGCGCGGCCATCTCGTACCTGTGGAGCCTGTGGGCGCTGTTCGCCGGCGACAGCCTGTACCTGGAGGTCGGCGCGGTCCTGACCACGTTTCTGCTGGCCGGGCGGTATTTTGAGGCGCGCGCGAAGCGCCGCGCCGGCTCCGCCCTGCGGGCGCTGCTCGATCTCGGCGCCAAGGACGCGGCCGTGGTGCGTGACGGCCGCGAGATCAGGGTACCGGCGGGTCAACTGCGCCCCGGCGACCGTTTCGTGGTCCGGCCCGGCGAGAAGATCGCCACCGACGGCGTGGTCGTCGACGGCGCGAGCGCGATCGACGCCAGCATGCTGACCGGCGAGAGCGTGCCGGTCGAGGTGGGTACCGGGGACGCCGTGGTGGGCGCGACGGTCAACGCGGGTGGTCGGCTGGTGGTCGAGGCGACACGGGTCGGCGCGGACACGCAACTCGCCCAGATGGCCCGGCTCGTCACCGAGGCGCAGAGCGGTCAGGCACCGGTACAGCGCCTCGCCGACCGGATCTCGGCGATATTCGTGCCCGTGGTCCTCGCCCTGTCGGTGCTGACCTTCGCCGCCTGGATGGTTACCGGCCACCCGACGGCGGCCGCGGTCACCACCGCCGTGGCGGTACTGATCGTGGCCTGCCCGGGCGCGCTCGGGCGGGCCACGCCGACCGCGCTGCTGGTCGGTACCGGTCGCGGCGCCCAACTCGGCATCCTGGTCCGCGGGCCGCAGGTGCTGGAGGCGACCCGACGCGTCGACACGGTACTGCTCGACAAGACCGGCACCGTCACCACCGGCACGATGGCGGTGACCGCCATGCGGCCCGCTCCCGGCGTCGACCCGACCGAACTGCTCCGACTCGCCGCGGCGGTGGAGCACGCCTCGGAACACCCGATCGCCCGCGCCGTGGTCGCCGCGGCACCCGGCGCACTGCCGGCGGTCGCCGACTTCGTGGCGCTGCCCGGGCTCGGCGCGAGCGGCACCGTCGAGGGTCACCACGTCATCGTCGGTCGGCCCCGGCTGCTCGCCGACCGGGGGATCGACATCCCGGCCGCCGACGCCGACGGGCCGACGACGGTCGCGGTCGGTTGGGACGGCGGCTACCGCGGAGCGATCCTGGTGGCCGATACCGTCAAGCCCACGTCGGCGGGCGCGGTGGCCCGGCTGGTCGCACTGGGCCTGCGGCCGGTGCTGCTCACCGGCGATACCGTGGCGAGCGCGCGGGCGGTCGCCGCCGCGGTCGGCATCGGTATCGACGATGTGATCGCCGAGGTCCTGCCGGCCGAGAAGGTCGCCGCCGTCCGCCGGTTACAGGGCGAGGGCCGGGTCGTCGCGATGGTCGGCGACGGGGTCAACGACGCCGCCGCGCTCGCCGCCGCCGACCTCGGCATCGCGCTCGGCACCGGTACCGACGTCGCCATCGAGGCCAGTGACCTCACGCTGGTACGCGGGGACCTGCTGGCCGCCGTGGACGCCATCGCGCTGTCGCGTGCCACCCTTCGAACGATCAAGGGCAACCTGTTCTGGGCGTTCGCCTACAACGTCGCGGCCCTACCGCTGGCCGCGGCGGGCCTGGTGACCCCGGTGCTCGCCGCCGCGGCGATGGCCCTGTCCAGCATTTTCGTGGTGACCAACAGTTTGCGCCTGTTCCGGTTCGCCGGCCACGCCGCCCGGTAGATCGCGGGTGAGGCCGGTACGCGGCTGTCGGCGACGAGATGTCAGGGTGGTGGGGTGCCGGGACCACTGGATGATGCGTTGATCGAGGTTCGGAAGCTGCTGCTTGATCCGACCCGGTTGGTACGGGCGGTGGCCGCCGGCCGGCGCCGGGGCGCGCTACCCCGCTGGCGGCGGGTGGAGTTGCGGCCGGTCACGGTGCGCGCGGGCGGGCAGTTGCAGCTCGTCGAGAATGACGGAGTCCGGCCGTACACCCGCAATGTCGCCTGGGGGGTGGCCGCGGCCGAGTCGGTTGACCGGCTGCTCGCCGAGCCGTTCGGTACCTGGTACGTGGAGACCGGCGACGCGGTGCTGCAACTGCGGGTCACCAAGCGCGGCGAGGCCCAGGTCCACCGCGCCGCCCCCGGCACCCCGAGCACGGCGAACCCGCCGAGCGTGGCCAACCAACCGAGCGCGGCGAACCCGCCGAGCGTGGCCAACCAACCGAGCGCGGCCAACCCGCCGGGCGCGGTGTTGACCGCGGGGTCGGGCGCCGTGCGGCCGGCCGGCGAACACGATCGGGTTGCGGCGCACCTGCTCGACCCGGGTGACCGGATCTTCGACGTGATCGGCGGCAGCGCGGCGAAGCGCCGGCAGGTCGACGCGTTCCTACGGGCCCTGGCCGCGACGCTCGGTGACGACGACCTGCCGCGGCCGCTGCGGGTCGTCGATCTCGGCTGTGGCAACGCGTACCTCACGTTCGCCGCGTACCGGTACCTGTCCGGGCGCGGTCACGACGTCCGGCTCACCGGCGTGGACGTCCGCGCCGACCAGCGGGTCCGCAACACGGCAGTGGCGGCCGAGCTGGGCTGGGCCGGCCGGGTCGACTTCGTCGCCGGTACCATCGCCGGGTCCGATGTGGACGGCGCCGATGTGGTGCTGGCCCTGCACGCCTGCGACACGGCCACCGACGAGGCACTGGCCCGCGCGGTCGGCTGGCAGGCCCGCTGGGTGCTCGCCGCGCCGTGCTGTCACCACGACATCGCCGCACAGCTGCGGTCCGGTACGGCACCGGACGGGTACCGCTCGCTGACCCGCCACCCGATCCTGCGGGAGCGCTTCGCCGACGTACTGACCGATGCCCTGCGGGCCGATCTGCTGCGCCTGCACGGGTACCGCGTCGACGTGGTCGAGTTCGTCGACTCCGCGCACACCGCGCGCAACCTGCTCCTCCGTGCCCGCCGTACCGGTGTCGCGGCTGCCGGTGAGGTGCGGGCCGGGTACGAGTCGCTGGTCGGCCAGTGGGGTGTCACGCCGGCGTTGGCGCGCCTGCTCGGTGCGGTACCCGGAGCCTGAACCGCGCGCTCCGACAACCGTACCGTGCGGTGCGATATGGGGCCCCACCGCCGGTGGGGCCCCATATCGTACGGTCAGGTTTCGCTCGGCCTACTCGCCGTCGGCGGGTGCGGTCGTGCCGGCGCCCCCACGGCCGCGGCGGCGACGACGACGGGGCCGTTTGGGTCCGCCGTCCGCCCCGTCCGGCGACCGGGCGGTGTCGACCGCGGACGAATCGCCACCACCACGCGCGGTGTCGTTGCCAGCCGCGCCACGGGCGGCGCCGACGCCGGCCGCGCCGTCCCCGGCGGTGCCGTTGCCGGATGCGCCGCCACCGGATGCGCCGCTACCGGACGCGCCATCCGATGCGCCGCCAGCGGATGGGCCGTCACCGACCTGGTCGCCGGGCCCGGTGCGCCGGCGGCGTTGCCGGCGCGAGCCGGCCGTCGCGGTGTCACCCGCCGTCGCGGCGGGCGGGGCGGCCTCGGCTCCACTGCCGAACGAGGGGCGTCGCGCCGGGCTGCCGCCTCCGCCGCTACTGCGCCGGCGAGCCGGTCCGCGCTTGCCCTCGATGTCCTCGATCCGCTCCGCGGACAGGCCGGCCCGGGTACGGTCGGCGGTCGGCAGCGTGCCGGTCATGCTGGTCGAGATCTCAAGGTCGGTGTACAGGTGCGCCGACGTGTGGTACGTCTCGGGCGGTTCGGGCATCTCCAACTGCAGCGTCTTGTCGATCAGGCGCCACCGGGGCATGTCCTCCCAGTCCACGAACGTCACCGCGACACCGGTCGCGCCGGCTCTGCCCGTACGTCCGATGCGGTGCACGTACGCGTCGGCGTCCTCCGGGCAGTCGTAGTTGATGACGTGGGTAACACCGGACACGTCCAACCCGCGGGCGGCCACGTCGGTCGCGACCAGCACGTCGACCTTGCCGACCCGGAACGCCCGCAGCGCCCGCTCCCTGGCACCCTGACCCAGGTCGCCGTGCACGGCGGCGA
>JAVHWE010000251.1:0-2587 GCA_032160285.1 Micromonosporaceae bacterium
CGCGGCGCTCAGCACGGCCAGGCCCCCGGCGAAGACCAGCGCGGCGGTCCGGGACTGTCCGGGGCCGGGTCCACCGATCGCGATCCGCAGCGCGACCGCGGCGGCCAATCCGCACGCGAGAACGGCGCCGCGGGTCAGCCGGTCCGTCCGGTGGGATCCGGTGGCCGGTCCGACCCCGGTGGTCACCGCGCACCGGTGCGTCGCCGCCGCCGCGTCGCGCGAACCCGTAACGCGACCAGGACCAGCGCCATCGCCGCGATCGTCGCCAGCAGGAGCGGTACGCCGGATGAGCGCGGCGATGCGCGCGTGCCGCCGGCCGTGCGGGCGAGATCGGCGGCACCGGCCGGGAGTCCCGCGCCCGGCGGGGCGAGCGCGTAGTCGCCGGTGTGGGCCAGCTTCGCGCGGAACGTGTCGTGGCCGATGCGCTGCGTCGGGAGCTGCCGCCAGGCGGCGGTCGGATCCGGGCGGTACCGGAACGTGGGGAGGCCGGCGGCTGTCGACGGTGTCCGCAGGGTGATGTCGGTGGTCACCTTCCTCGTGAAGGTGACCGGCCCGGCGTCGCTGGCGGCGCTGACGGCGTAGACATTGCCCAGGATCGCCGAGTCGCCGGGTGCCGTGCCGGGCGCGTGGGGAGCGGCGGCGACCACGATCAGGTGCGCCGCCGTCGGCGCCGACAGGGCACCCGCGACGAAGTACAGCTGCACCTGCGGGCCCCACTCGTCGCTCTTCTCCTGCCCGGCGCCGCTGACGCCGCCGGACGTTTGGAGTTCACCCCGGGCCGTGCCCGGCGGCGGGGTCCGGGGCGACTGCGGCGGGGGAGCCGCGTACCGGTACGGCTCATCGGGAAGGGCGAGCCCGTCGTACAGCGGCACCGGCCGCGGGGTGGCGAGCCAGCCCGCACCGGCCAGCAGCACGGCCGCCGCGACCCAGACCGTGGCCCGGTGGCCCTTCTCCGCGCGTACCACGGACCACACCTACCGGTACCGGTCACCGGTAGGGGAGCGGTCGGTCACCACGGCCCGCGGCTCGGGGTGCACCGCCGGTGGGCGGGGCTGCGCCCGGGCCTGCGTCGCCGGGCCGCTGTTCTCGCGCACCAGGGGCTGGGCGATCAGCGTGAGGCTGAACATGGTGTAGGCGACCATCGCCACCAGCCACGGGTACTCGCTGGAGCGGGCGGCCCGCTCGTCCGGCGCGGTCCGGGTCAGGTGCCGGTGGGCCAGTACCACCGCCAGCACGTGGACCGCGACGATCGCCACCACGGCGACGTACCAGTAGAACGCGCTCGGCAGGAAGGTCGCGGACGGGGCGTAGTCGTCGTTGAACGGGTACGGCAGGCGCACCGGCCAGCCGGCCAGGCCCACCGGGTTGCCGACCAGCGGCAACAGCAGCTGACCATTGACCAGTACGTACTGCGCGTTGTGCGCGAGCAGGTAGCCGAACGCGATCGGCAGCAGGCTGGGCAGCAGCCCGGCCAGCGGACCGGCGAAACCGCTCCCGTGCCGGCCGGTCCGGGCGGCGGCGTAGGCGAACGCCCCGAACACCGCGCACACGGCCAGCGCCAGCAGCACGAAGCTCACCGTCCGGAAGGCCTCCAACCGGCCGGGCACCTCATCGATACGCCACGGCAGGCCACGCTCGAGTCCCGCCCACTGCGGGGTGGCCAGCAGCCCGTCGAAGTTGACACTGATCAACAGCAGTAACACGAACGTGATCCGACTGGCGGTGCGCTCGAACGCCACCTCCAACCCGCCACCCATCCCGCGGTGACCCGGCGCGCCGAACCGGAACCAGCCGAGCCGCCCCCAGGTGGAGAACAACACGGCGAACACCTCACCGCGGGCCAGCCACGCCGGCCCGAACAGCAACCCCAGGAACGCGTTGATCGCGGCGTAGAACAGCAGGCCGGTTGCGATCACCCGGGGCAGCGTCGCAGTCAGGTTGAACACCAACTCGGCGCAGGCCAGGACGAACAGCAGGCCGACCGCCACCCACCACCCCAGCCAGGCGGGCCAGCGCAGCGGCTCGGCGTCGCCGATCAGCGCCCGGCGTACCCCACGGTGGTCGGCCAGCCGGGCCAGCGTCGCGAACGGGTTCACCGCCCGGGTCCAGTCCCCGACCAGTCCGCACGAGAGCGGTACCACGATCCACACCAGCAGCCACATCACGGTCGGCACGATGTTCTCGGCGACCTCCTGGCTGCCCGCGAAGCCCACCACCACGAGCAGCGCGGCCACCGCCAGGCCCACCCCCGCCCACGCCGGCCGGACCGCGGTGACCGGGGCGGTATCCGGACCGGCGTCCGCGTCCGCCCCCGCCGGCCGGCGGGCCGAGAGCAGGAACGAGACCGCCACCACCGCGGCCCCGCCGACGACGAACAGCAGCAGCGGGATGGGAAGGTCGTAGCGCTGCCCGAACGCATGAGCAAGGAACACGCTGGCTTCTTCTCCCGCTTGACCGGTCCGAGCCCGGCAACTTCCGATAGATCCCATTATCGGAAGTACGGTCCGGCGGGGTGTCCGATCACGGGAACCGGCGGGCAGAGATGTGGCAACCGGGCGTCGGCATGGGATCCTTGCCGGCAGTCGCT
>JAVHWE010000252.1:0-3711 GCA_032160285.1 Micromonosporaceae bacterium
GCCACCTGGTGAGCATCTCGGCGCGGAGGCCTGGCCGGCGCGGCTTTGGTCAGCGCGGCTTTGGTCAGCGCGGCTTTGGTCAGCGCGGCTTTGGTCAGCGCGGCTTTGGTCAGCGCGGCTTTGGTCAGCGCGCTGCGCGGAGAGCCCGGCCACGGGGCGCAGTCGATCTGCTGCGGAGCGGGCCGCCGTGTGGGCCGAGGTCGCCGGCGCTGCGGACCGAGGTCGGCCCTGCGGAGCTGAGCGGGTCACCGGAAATTGCGGGAGGTCGAGGTGACGTGGAGGGTGAGCTGTTCAGCGTGCTCGGCGACCACGTTGACCACGCCCTCGGCGCGTTCCAGGCGGCCCCGGATGATCAGCGCGGCCGACGTGCGCAGTACCCGCCGGTACCGCGACCAGAAGCCCGGCGAGCAGACGACGTTGAGCATGCCGGTCTCGTCCTCAAGGTTCAGGAAGGTCACCCCGCCGGCGGTGGCTGGGCGCTGGCGGTGGGTGACCACGCCGGCGGCGGCGATCCGGGTGCGGGGCTCGGTGCGGGCAAGCTCGGCGATCGGCAGCACGCCGGCCTCGTCGAGGCGCGCCCGGGCGAACTCGGTCGGGTAGGTGCCGGGCGACATGCCGGTGGACCACACGTCGGCCATCGCCTCCTCGATGCCGGTCAGCACGGGCAGTTCGGGGGCGGACGCACCGGAGACCGTGCCCTCCAGCCGGCCCGGCCTGGCCTGCGCGACCGCCCCGGCGGCCCACAGCGCCTCCCGCCGCGACCCGCCGAAGCACTCGAACGCCCCGGCCGTCGCGAGTGCCTCGACCTGGGCGGGCGTGAGGCCGATGCGCTGGGCGAGATCGGTCATGCCGGTGTACGGACCCGCCTCGGTGCGCTCGGTGACGACGCGCTCGGCCAGGTCGTCGCCGATCGTGCGGACCGACGAGAGCCCCAGCCGGATCGCCTTGCCGCCGTCCGCGGGCGCGTGCGGATGGGAGAAGCCGGCCAGCGGATCAGCAGGCTCCAGGTTCGCCGTGGCCAGGCTGACGTTGATGTCGGGGCTGCGGATCGTCACCCCGTGGCGGCGGGCGTCCGCGATCAGGCTCTGCGGCGAGTAGAAGCCCATGGGCTGGGCGTTGAGCAGCGCTGCGCAGAAGGCGGCCGGGTAGTACCGCTTGATCCAGGCGCTGGCGTAGACCAGGGACGCGAAGCTCATGGCGTGGCTCTCGGGGAAGCCGAAGTTGGCGAAGGCGGCGAGCTTGGCGAACAGGTCCTCGGCGAGCTCGCCGGTGATGCCCCGGGCGGCCATGCCGTCGAACAGGCGGCCGCGCAGCTGCTCCATCTTCTCGGCGGACCGCTTGGAGCCGATCGCCCGGCGCAGCAGGTCTGCCTCGGCGGGGCTGAACCCGGCGATGTCGATCGCCATCTGCATGAGCTGTTCCTGGAACAGCGGCACGCCGTACGTCTTGCGCAGCGAGTTCTCCAGCAGCGGGTGCGGGTAGGACGGCTCCTCCAGCCCGTTGCGCCGCCGGATGTACGGGTGCACCGACCCGCCCTGGATCGGCCCGGGCCGGATCAGCGCGACCTCCACGACCAGGTCGTAGAACTGCCGGGGCCGCAGCCGGGGCAGGGTGGCCATCTGGGCGCGCGACTCGACCTGGAACACCCCGACGGAGTCGGCGTCGCAGAGCATGTCGTAGACCTTCGGGTCTTCCCGGGGAATCGTCGCGAGTTCCAGCTCCCGCCCGTGGTGCTCGGCGATCAGGTCGAACGCGTCGTGCAGCGCCGAGAGCATGCCGAGGCCGAGCAGGTCGAACTTGACCAGGCCAGCGGAGGCGCAGTCGTCTTTGTCCCACTGCAGGACCGTGCGGTTCGGCATGCGGCCCCACTCCACCGGGCAGACCTCGATGACCGGCCGGTCGCACAGCACCATGCCGCCGGAGTGGATGCCCAGGTGGCGCGGGAAGCCGACGAGCTCCTCGGCGAGGTCGGCGACCGGGCCGGGGATGTCGTGGTCAGGGGTGCCGCCGATGCTGCCCCAGAACTCCAGCTGCTTGCTCCACGCGTCCTGCTGCCCGGTGGAGTAGCCGAGCGCCTTGGCCATGTCGCGGACCGCCGACCGCGGCCGGTAACTGATCACGTTGGCGACCTGGGCCGCGCGGTCGCGCCCGTAGTAGCCGTAGACGTACTGGATCACCTCCTCCCGGCGCCCCGACTCGATATCCAGGTCGATGTCGGGGTAGCCGTCGCGCTCGGGTGCGAGGAACCGCTCGAACAGCAGCCCGTAGTAGACGGCGTCGACGTTGGTGATGCCCAGGGCGTAGCAGACGGCGGAGTTCGCGGCTGATCCGCGGCCCTGGCAGAGGATGCGATTCTGGCGGCAGAAGTCGACGATGTGGTGGACGATCAGGAAGTACCCGGGGAAGCCGAGCTGGGAGATGACGGCGAGCTCGTGCTCGATCTGCGCGTACGCGCCGGGCACGTTCTCCTGCCCCGGCGGCCCGTACCGGCGGCGCGCGCCAGCCATCGTCAGCTCACGCAGGAAGCTCATCTCGGTGTGGCCGGACGGCACCGGGTAACCGGGCAGGTTCGGAGCGACCAGCCGGAGGCTGAAGGCGCACTCGGCACCGATCTCGGCGGCCGTGGCGACCGCCCCGGGGTACCGCTGGAACAGCCGGGCCATCTCCTCCCCCGACCGCAGGTGCGCGGTGGCGGCGGCCGGGAGCCAGCCGTCGATCTCGTCGAGGCTGCGCCGGGCCCGGACAGCCGCCAGCGCCGTCGCCAGCCGTCGCCGCCGCGGGGTCGCGTAGTGGACGTTGTTGCTGGCCAGGACCCGCAGCCCAGCGTCGCGGGCGAGGGCGGCGAGTGCGTCGTTGCGGCCCGAGTCGAGCGGATCGCGATGGTCGATCAGCTCCACGGCGACGTTCTCGGCCCCGAACAGCGCGGTGAGGGCGTCAAGCTCTCGCGCGGCCGCCTCGGTGCCCCCGGCGGCCAGCGCCTGCCGGACCGTGCCCTTGCGGCACCCCGTGAGGATCTGCCATCGGCCCCCGTGCGCCGCACCCAGCGCCTCCAGGTCGTAGACGGGACGGCCCTTCTCGTTCCCGGCGCGCTGCGCGAGGCTGATCTCCCGGCACAGCCGGTGGTAGCCCTCTGGATCGCGCGCGAGCACGAGCAGGTGCGCCCCCTCCGGATCGGCCACCCCGTTCTGCGGGCCGGCCAGCCCCAGGCTCAGCTCGGCGCCGAACACTGTGGGCAGCCCGACCGCGGAGGCGGCCTCGGCGAACCGGGCCACCCCGTACATGCCGTCGTGGTCGGTGACCGCGAGTGCTGTCAGCCCCAGATTGACCGCCTCGGAGGCGAGGTCTTCGGGATGGCTGGCCCCGTCGAGGAAGCTGAAGTTCGTATGGCAGTGCAACTCGGCGTACGGGACCGCCGGGGGCGGCCGCGGACCTATCGGCGGCGGGACGAACGGCTCGCGCTTGCGGCTCCACGCCGGGCTGTCGCCGCCGTCAGCCCCGGCCGGGACGCCCGAGAGCGCCCGTTCCAGTTGCGGCCACGACACCGACGGATTGTTGAAGCCCATTCCCCACCTCCGAGCTACCCCAGGTAAGCGAGGGGAAGACCACGCATTCGAACGTATGTTCGAATGTTAACGGCAGCACGGGACGGAGTCAACGATCGGATCACTTGCCGGTCGACGCCCTCGGACCACCCTTGACCAGCGGCCGGCC